>JBHEKO010000347.1:0-14881 GCA_041859475.1 Candidatus Hydrogenedentales bacterium | reverse complement strand
TCTGTCAGGCTGCGAATGGCGCCTGTGTCGTGATCGAGTTTGAGGGTCATCCCAGAACCCGAGAGTGTAGTCTCTCTTGGTTGATCCGTCTCCGCCGATGCGACGGCCAAGACACATGCGAAAACGATGGCAATACCCCTGAAAAGCACGGTTCCCCCTCCCGTTAAGTATCGCGCCATGCGCTCCGCTGCCGCGTCTATGTTCGGCGGGAACTGAGCCTTCGCCGGATACGGAAAGCGGCAGGAAATGGAAGCAGCCTGGCGGGCGGAAACACGCCGAAACACCACTGCAATTCTCTTCGATTGTGGTGATAGCCCTCGTGGATTGGCATTTGACCAGAACTGACCGCAGGACTTCAATCTGCGATGCGATGGCCGCTACGCGCTGCGCACCGGGACGCTGTGGCTAATGCGTTTGAAATCTCGCAGGTTGGCAGAGTAGAGTTCTCCCGCACTACTCCTCTGACATGGAGTCGCGCATTCGAAAGCAAAGCGACGAACCCCAAGCAGCGCAAGCAACGAGTCAAGACCGCCAAACATGACGTGGCCAGTGGTACGAGTCTGAAGGAATGGCATATGGCGAGCAAGAAGTCACTGATTCCGGTCGAACAGATTGAACACTCTATCCTCATGATCCAGGGGCTCAAGGTTATATTGGACAAGGATCTGGCTGCCCTCTACGGAGTCACAACGGGGAATCTGAACAAGGCAGTGGATAGAAATGTCGACCGCTTTCCGGCGGATTTCATGATTCGGCTCACTCAGGATGACTTCAATAACTTGAAGTTCCATTTTGGAAGATCAAGTTGGGGCGGCACACGGAAATTGCCGCGCGCCTTCACCGAACAGGGCGTCGCGATGCTTTCAGGGATTCTCAACAGCCCGCGCGCCATCCTCGTCAACATCGAGATCATGCGTGCCTTCGTGCGCCTGAGGTCTATACTCACTTCCAACGAAGCGCTCGCGAAAAAACTCGCCGCCTTGGAAAGCAAATACGACGCCCAGTTCAAAGTCGTATTCGATGCGATTCGCGAACTCATGTCGCCGCCCGCCCCAAAGACGAAACGCGCCATCGGTCTTGTGCGTCGAGATACAAAATGAATCTGATTGAGTGTGGTCACGCAGGCGACAGACGCGTAAGCGGAATCTACGGCTCCGCTTTTTGATTCGAAGCGAACGCGGCGTAGAATGCGTCAATGCGTCGAGTTCTTGTCCTCGGGAGAGAATGGGGGGATCTCGTTATGCGCTTCGCACCAACACTTGCCGTTTGCCTTGCGGTCTGTTGTCTTGCCTACGGCGGTCACGCTTCAGCGGATTGGAGGTTGATTCTGCCCGCGAGCTACGAAAACGATGAGGCCATACGGGTCGCCATCGAAGACTTGCAGCGAGCGGGCGAGACCCGAAAGACCTTAATCAAGACAGCCCCAGAGTCCGAACACGCGGAAGCGGATATCATCCTTGTCGGTGGGCCGGAGCGGAATGCCGCCGTAGGTCGGATGCGCGATGCGGGGACACTAACCCTATCCGGCGTGACAAACCCAGAAGGGTACGAAATCGTATCGTTATCGGCGAACGGGCATCGCACAATCGTCGTAGCAGGCGGGTCAGTCTTGGGCGATGTTTACGGAATCTACTGGCTCTGGGACCGGCTGCGCGTTTACGGCGAGATCCCCGATACTAACGTCAGGCGAGAGCCTTCCCTGATGAATCGCTTCTCGCGCAGTGTTGTGCAAGACAAACACGACATTTGCACCGCCCTGCGGTACGGGCTCAATATGGTATTCGGAGAGAACCCGTTGCGCCTAGTCCCGTGGGATGCAGAACCGGAGCGATCCGAGAACGAGGCCTATCGCGCAAAGACACGAGAGTTGGCAGACTACGCACATGCATTGCATATGAAGTTCGTGGCGTTCGGCACGGACTTCACCTACCATCCATCGCTGATCAAGGAATTCAACGCGGCGTTGAACCCCGCCGATCCGAACTTCTGGATAGCCGTACAAGCCAAGTATCGCCGGCTTCTTCAGTCGATGCCCGAACTCGACGGCGTGTGTACGTTCACCGCCGACGAGCAGTCACACTGGGGGAACTACGAGACGTTCGATGTCATCCATGACGGCGAGGGCTGCGACTGGGGACTCGACAAGCGGTGCCGGACTTTTGTCGTGAAGGTGTGGGAGGTGGTCGTAGGCGAGTTCGACAAGCTTCTGCTATACCACACGTGGTCCACGAGCCCGTATGAGCAACAATCCCAAGCGGGGGTGTATCGTTCGATCTTCACAGACGCCGTGCCCACGCGAAATCTCTATCTCTTCCCCAGTTTCACGCAGAATGATCGCTGGTGGTTTCAAGCCTATAACCCGACCATCAACCAGACACCCCACACGAACATGATCATCTGCGAGACCATGGACTATCACGCAGGCGGCAAGCTATTCCCGACGTTTCCTGGAACCTACTTCCAGTCAGGGTTGAAGAGCATGCTGGACGTTGAGAGCAGCACGCTGAAAGGGATCAGTCTCGACATGGCGTCCGAAGACGATTGGCAAACACGCAGCCTTACTGCATATACCGTGTCCAGATTGTCATGGGACCATCATGAGAACGTGAGGGACATCGCCAAGGACTTTTCGGCTATTCACTTCGGACAATCCGCGGCCGCAGACGTGGCTGAACTCTTGCTGATGTCTCCCGTAGCATACGCATACGGCCTCTACATCGAGCCTGTCGCCTACGGCGAATTCAATTCGCTGCCGCACATCCGCGTGGGGCAATTCGTCGCACACGGATACACGAGTATCGACGGCGGCAAAGAACATATGGAGTTTTTGCGGAAGATCTACCTTCGGTGCAAGCCTTGGATTCCGGAAACGCTCATGTACTTGAACCATGGGCTCGAGACCTCCGAGCAGATGGTCGTGAAATACGCGTCCATCCGCGACCTTGTAAAGGACGAATCCCTCAAAGTGGAACTCGGCCAATCCGTCGAGTTGACGCATCTGTTAATTCAAACCAACAACTGTTATGTGAAGACCTTTCTCGCGTACTTCGACTACAAGGAAGACCTCACCGACGAAAACAGGCGCCGTCTCGATGCCGAGCACACCAACCTCCTGGATGCCCGCAATCGATTCGCGAATGCGCCGGGCTTCTCCTATCAACTCTTCGGAGTCGACCAACTCCTGTCGAACGTCGAGCAGGAGCTAAAGGATCCCCAACGCGCGGCGCAGACTCTGGCTGAGGCTCCCACGAAGGAGGAGATCGAAACGGCCGTAGCCAAAGAGCAAAAACGATTTGCATCGCTGCTCGATAAATACGGTGCGGAAGCGGTGAAGGTTCTGCGTTGGCGCGGAAAGATCGACGGCGAGGACATCGTCGCAATGTGCGGTTCCGAAGTAACCGTCGAGCACTTGCGCTGGGATGGGGCGAGTGTCGAAGTATCCCAAGTATTGGCTGGCTTGCCCAAGACGTCGTGCACGGTGATTGTGAAAGACATCCAGTCGCAGCCCCTTCACCCCTTCGTGCTCGAGCAGCCTTCCGCTGAGAATAGCTATGTCGCGAGAGTCTATCTTAACGATTTGCCTGGCGGGGCCAATTGGTGGGAATTCGAATTGTACTATATTCCGCGTCCACCCGAAGAATTGGGCGTACGATCCTCTTTGAAAGTCCACTTCTAACCCATCACAGCAAGCACCGCGTGATCCGGTAATTGAATTGAGGTCTTTCGCCTCGGGCTCTCGTCCGGTAAAGCTGGTTCAGGCTCGTGGCCGGTTTCGTTGCCCGATGCCGCACACTTCTGAGACTGACAGAGTGAGGGGATGCATCCATGCTTTCCGTATATTCGCCGCGCCACAGCATCCAATTGCTCACGACGCTTTTCATTTTCTATGCGAGCTTGTCTGCCGCAGCCGTAGACCAAAAAATCGTCAATTGTTTCGCCGCCCCTCCCGATGAATGTCGGCCGCGTACCTATTGGTTTTGGCCCGGCAGCGCGGTAACCCGTGAGGAAATCACTTGGGAATTGCAACAGATGCGCGAGCAAGGACTAGGAGGAGTGTTGATCAACAGCGCCTTCTCGCCCATCTATGAAAAGGGCGCTATTCCATTTCTATCCGATGAGCATCTCGCGATGCTTCGGCATGCGGTGCTGACGGCCCGCGAATTGAATATGAAGGTCACGCTCAACTTCAGTGGCGGTTGGATATTTGGGGGATTCTGGGTGCCTCCGGATGAACGCAGCCAAAGCCTTGTCCCGGCCTCGGTGGATATGATTGGTCCCCGTGATTTTTCTGATGAATTGCCCAGATACGTGAAGATGGCCGACCCGCGCGGCGAAATCTCTGTCGCGGACATTCCGGATGTCGACAAACTGGTGGCGGTCGTTGCAGCCAGGACAGGCAACGGCATCATCGAAGCAGACAGCCTTGTCGATCTGACATCGCGTGTCAATGGAACGCGAATCTCGTGGTCGGCGCCAGAGGGCGCATGGCGCTTGATGGCTTTCTGGCTGAAGCCGACCGGGCAACGAACGGTAGGCCCGAATTACGGTCAGGAGCATTGGTGCGTCGACCATTTCAGCAGAACCGCTATGAAGAATTACTGCGACTTCATAGGCGGCAAATTCTACCAAGCGGTCGGCGATGAGTTCGGGAAGACAGTCGAGGCGCTGCATTGCGACAGCTTCGAGATGGCGAACTTGCCGAATGGCATTTGTTGGAGCGACGGTCTCATGGCCGAATTCGAGCGCTACAGAGGATACGATCTCGCCAAGTATCTGCCTGCTCTGTGGTGGCAGGTTGGCGAAATATCGCCGAAGGTCAAATATGACGTCAATGACTTTCTGGCCCATGCGGGCCAAGAGGTTTTCTTCAACACCTACTTGACGTGGTGCCATGAACATCATGTTAAGGCCAGCATGGAGCCCTACGGATTTCCCACGGATATTCTTGAAGGCGCAGGTGCGGCGGACCTTCCCTTCATGGAAGTCACGCCGGGAGAGAAGGACGCCGTACCCTGGTTCGACACGCGCATCGGACCAAGGCGGTATGTCGCCTCCGGCGCCGATCTATACGGACGGAACATCGTCGGCGTTGAAGCGTATACCTATCTCCATTGGGAACTCTTCCGCGCGACGCTGGAGGAGCTCAAGATAGCGAGCGACGGATTTCTGTGCGCCGGCGCGAACCAGTTCTATAACCACCTCTACTGCTACACGCCCGAGCGGGAGGCCGCTCCCTCGCGGGCCTTGCCGTGGGAAGCAGTGATCAATCACACCAACGTCTGGTGGAAACACTATCGCCAACTCTCCGGCTATCTCGCCCGTTGTTGTTCCATGCTGAGGCTAGGAAGTCCGCAGAAAGACGTCGCGATCTATTCTCCCCTCGCCAATCAGTGGACGCTCGATGTGCAGAACGCGCGCAAATGGACGCGAGACTTCTATTGGGGTGGCCTGGGGCAGTTACTCGCGGCCAATGGCTATGATTTCGATCTCATCAACGATGACGTGTTGCAGCAGCACGCGCAAGTGGATGATGGGGAGATTCGTGCCGGTTCGATGTCATATCGCGTTCTCATTCTGCCGAATATTCAAGCGATGCCGTTGGCGACATTGCAGGTTGTCGAAAAGTATGTGAAGGATGGCGGAGTCGTCATCGCTCTGGAACGCGTGCCGGAGAGTTCGACCGGTTTGAACGACTACGCCCAGGATGATGCGCGGCTTCGGGTCATCACTGGCAGCATGTTTGCAGAGCCGGCCGGGGACAATGGTACGGGCCCCAAGGCATATGGGAAGGGTTTCACCTATCACATCAAGTTGGTCATCAATCGTCAGGATGTATTGGATTGGCGAAGCAGTGCGCTGGATCCGTTCGTCAGCACGTTGCACGAACATGTGACGCCGGATTTCGGTATCGACTTTGCCCTTGCAGGATTGCGCGAGAACAATGGCCTGACCTTTGTGCATCGCCGGTTCGACGGCACTGACATCTACTTCGTTGCGAACATTCAGGACCGGCCAAGCGCCATCCCGGTGACCTTTCGAGTTCACGGCAAGATCCCTTGGCGGTGCAATCCGTACACCGGCGCTATCACGCGGCAGTGGCAGTATCGGGCACGTGCGGACTGCACTGAGATACCAGTCACTCTTGCGCCTTACGAATCCACGTTTATGCTCTTCGAGACAGACCAGGAGTCCTTGCATATTGCGCAGAGCAACTTTGCGGAGATTGTCGAAGTCACTCGGGACCGTGTACAAGCGTTGTGCAATGACAACGGCGAACACGTCCTTGTCGTCGATGACAAGAACGACCTGAAATCCTATTCGACGATAGTGAAAGGAGTCCCCGCTCCATTGCGCGTCGGCAACCGCTGGCAGATGACGTTGGAGGGAAATGGGTTTGCGAAGGTCGACAACTCGCTTACGGAGCTTGTCTCCTGGACCGAGGATCCTGCCACGAGGCGCTTCAGCGGTACAGGGCGTTATGAAACGAGTTTCGCGCTAGGCCGGGATTACTTGGCGTCTGGTCTTGACCTGCAACTCGATTTGGGACAAGTGGGCAATGTGGCAGAGGTTGAACTAAACAACACAAGGGTCGGAACCTGCTGGACTCGCGGGCAACTTCTTGAGATCACCAAAGCCGTACGTCCCGGCCGCAACCGGCTGGTGATTCTCGTTACCAACACCCTCATCAATCGCGCCAGCGGCCTTACGGAACCCGTGCCGATTCCCGAGAACCTGGTGGCTCATTATGGCCGCGGCGCCACGCCCTATTCGGCAAGCTTCCGCGGGCCGGTGGGGTTTACTCCGTTGCCGGCTTCGGGACTGCTGGGCCCTGTGCGCGTCGTGGCAACGAAGCGAGTCGAGATTCTTACTAGATAGATGCTGGACACGAGGGGAACGCCGTCGTGGAACGGCTGGCCCGATGGACTCCCAGAACACCCGGGATGCCAGGGGCGTTGAGAGAATCGCCAAGAACCGATGCGCTTCGCAGGTGTTAGTTCGTGTCTGCCTTGATTTCACATACGACACGGAAACCGACGTCGTGGATGGCTTGGGAAGGCTCGTAGTGCAGGCGGAACGCGGAACGGGTGCGTTTGGGACAGTCGAGCCAGGAGCCACCGCGGACGACTTTGCGCGAGGATAGTCCGCCGCTCTGGTTTTCGATGAGCGTCTGGGCGTAGGGCGCGTAGTCGGAGCGGGTCCACTCAGCGACGTTGCCATGCATGTCGTGGAGGCCCCACGGATTCGGCGCGAACGTTCCGACCGGCGCGGAGACCCGCCAGTGGTCGTCGAACCGCGTGTCTGCGGGGCGCCAGGGGGGAAGTGCGTCTGGCATGTGCGGATAGTATACGGAGTGGTGGGTCGCATCGGAGACGTTTGCAGAGCGGCTGAAGTCGTCGTCGAGGGTGCCATACCACAGGGGAGTCGCAGTGCCTGCCCGGCATGCGAATTCCCATTGCGCTTCCGTAGGCAAGGTGAAGGTGCTGCCTGTCTTTGCGGACAGCCATTCGCAAAAGGCTATGGCGCGGTCCCAGGAAACCTGGACGGCAGGTTGCTCGGGCCGGTTGCGCGTAACCCCGCGCTCGTCGTCGCCGAACTGATAGACCTCCCCAGTCTCCAAGCCACTGTCATGTGTGGGATCGAAACACCGGTACTGGCGATTGGTCACCTCGAATTTGCCAATGAGAAAGGAATTCTCGATAGTCTCGGGGTGCGCGGGCCGCTCGTTCGGGTAGCCTTGGTCCGAACCCATGATGAAATGTCCAGGCTCGATCCGAACCAGCTCAATGGACACGCCGCCGGCGATCTCCATGACCACGATTGGCGCGTTGACTCTGGTCTCTGACTGCGTAGTCTCCCCCACCGTCTGCGCCGGCACAGCGGCATGTGCCTCGGCGGACGGCAGGGCCTGAGTTAATTCGATGGGTTGAGAAGGCACCTGCGTTTCGAGCACGGCGGCCGGGTAGATGGCTTCGGGGTCTTCGTCTATACCGGCGTAGCGCCTGTGCAATTCGCGGCGACGTTCCGCGCCATGAAGGGCCGCGGCGAGTTTGGTTGGATTGGCGGCGACGACGTCCCTCCACGCGCCGTGGAATGGCGCGTTCAAGTCGATCCACGTGATGAGCCGGTCCCACGCCTCTTCATTCAGGCGCACGCCATAGTGGTCGTCGCGCAGGATTTGAATCAGTGCGCTCGTATCCGCGTGGAATGCACGGGGCGGGAGCATGTGTGCGTCGCTTTCCAACGTCGGTGTGTGCAGCCAACGGCGGAGTTCCATGTAGGATGGCGAAAAATGCATCTCGAACGACGACGGAATTCTCGCGGCGGGCCGTGCGGTCAGGTCGAAGGTTGTCTGTCCATCGGCAAGCGGGCCACCGTGATGGCAACTGATGCAGTAGGCATCGAGAACGGGTTGCACCTCGCGCTCGAACGAGAACCCGCGCGCAGGACCGTACCACGGCGTAATGGGAGAGGGCTCGCGACGAAAGGCCTGCGGCATGGAAGGCGAAAACCCGGCCATGTTCTGCTTCTCGTGGCACCCAACGCAGGAGAGCACTTCGCCGGGTACGGTGGTCAACCAACTTCGCATCAGCGCCAAGGCCTTTCCGTCCGCATCGAGGGGTTGAAGCGAAACGGGGGTGCAGGCCGGGACGCGAAAGTTGGCGGAACCGTCGGATTCCACCGGCACCGTGCCGAGGATGCGTTTCACGTCCCAAGGGCCGTCCAAACCGACACGGTCCGGCTCTCCGCCCATGCCGTGGAACGTGAAGTCGTAACTAACGAGGCGAAGCGCCTTGACCGTGCCTCTCGGCACGCCCGCCAATCCGGGCCCGCGATAAACATCGGCCAATAGGACCGTCGCGTCTTTTTGGGTGGGATCGATAACGTCCGGGACGATGGGCTGCCGCTGCGTAGTCCGCCACGGGGTCGGCTCGAGCATCGCGTACCCCGGCTCTTCGTGGAGTAAGACGAAGTTGTCGAACACGTCCACCAGATAGATGCCCCAATTGGCGTTCTTTGTCGGCTTGCAGGACACCAGAAAGTAGTTCTCGCTAAGTGGACATGGGTGGAGAAAGCGGGGCCAGCTCGCGCCGATCAGCCCGTCGAGGATTACAGGCTCCACTTTCTCGCCGTAGCCGGGGATCCGCTGCACGACGCCGTCGGCTTCGCGACGGCCAAGGGCCGGATCGAAGATCAACAGTTCGCCTTGCCGCGGCGCGTCGTGATGGCCGCCGACGACAGCGACGACCTTCGTCGGATGACCGGGAATCGGGCGGGCGTAGAACATGGCCGTGGGCCAGAACGAATTGCTCCCGTAGTATTCCATCTGGCCGCGTCCGTCGGGATTCATGTGGAACAAGAGCCGCGTGAACGTGTGGGCGATGTCGGCGTACTCCCACCGTTGATAGAGGACGCGCCCGTTGTTCAACACGGCCGGACACCAGTTGTGATCCTGGTCGTTCGTCAGGCGGCGGATACGTTGGTCATGTTCGCGCAAGTAGAGGTTGGCGACCTTGGAGCTTCCACCGACGCACGGCACGCCGACAAAGGGGGCCGTCGAGGTAAAGACAATGCGTTCGTCGGGGAGGTAGCACGCGTCGTAGTTGTGGACATCCGGTTCGTCGATGAGCGGCAGGCTCGTCGCGATTCCCGTGTTCAAATCCAATTCGGAAATCCCCCAGCGCCCCTGCGCGTCCGGCATGGAGAGCAAGAGTTTCTGCGCGTCGTAATGCAGATCGAGGTCGCCGATGAAGCGGCCGTCCGTGGGTTGAAACACGGTATCGACCTTGCCGCCAGGCGACGGAGGCGAGAGCGATACGAGCGCGTTGTCATAACCCGCCGATGGCAGGTCGTCGTTGCCATGGAAATTGCGGGGAAGGCCCATGCGGTCGGCGCGACGCCGGATTATGAGCAACCGGTCGAAAGCGAGCAGAGGATTGGCGAGGAGCGCTTCGCGCTGGAGCGTATCGAAGCGCGCGATGAGCGGGGCATACGCATCGCGGCCCGAGCCCGCGGGGATGGCATCATGCTCCGCATGAAGCGCATTCAACTGATCCAGAAATTCACCCCCACGCGGATACCGATCGGGAAACGTCTTCGAGAGGTCGTCGATTGCCAGGCGTAGCGCGCTCCAGCGCGGGGCTGCGATGCCTGGCTCGTTCGGATACGCTACTGAGGGAAACTTCGAGCGAATCTCCACGGGACGCCAGGACTGGGAAGCCGCAAGGTATTGGAGCAAATTGGATGTGAGTCTCAAGAGATTGGCGCGATGGGGGTTTTCCTCATCGGCGTAGTCGGGCCAACGCCAGCCAAAGACGATCACACGTCCAGCCCCGAGGGTGTACTCGACGAGCGGGCGCTCGACACCGGTAGGCGTGTTGGCGAGTATCATCCCCTCGGCAGGACCTCCCCAGTAGAAGTCGGCGACTGCTGGGCATCCGCCGCGACTCAGGTGTACGAGGCCGTTGTCTTCCTGAAGACCGACAAAGACGGGGTGCGCTCTCTCTACGAGTACCATCGCCGCCGGGTCGCGATAGTTCTCCAGCTCTCGCCGTTGAGGCCGAATCTCGACCTCCAGCCGGAGTGGCGCGACCATCGCCAGCGCTCCCCCGGAGAGGAGCACTCCCCCACCGCCTTCCGCGAAGGCGCGCAGGGCGGCCAGATGTGCGCCGCCGTACAACGAGGTCTGCCGGATGGCGTCGCCCTGGTGATACCAGACGACGTTAAACTCGTCCAGATTGCGAGCTTGCCCAGCCACGTCGATGAAAGCCCCGTCGGCAGCGGCCAGGAGAAGTGTTGCGTCTCCCATGGCCTTGGCCGATTCCCACGCGGCGCGATTGTGAGGGGCGATTTCCTGTTCCGAGAGCTCCGCAGCCAGAAAGGCGACCTTTGGCGATTGAGCTGAAACTTCCGCGGAAACAGAGGACAGCGCCGCGCTGACAATTAATGCCACGACCGGCACGTGACCCAGACTTCGCGGTGTTCTGCCCCGCATCTATCCCCCTTCTCATAGCTAGATGAGCAAGAAGCATGATGCCCGCACCTTCACGCCGAGTCAATTGGCGAGGGTGGCGACACTGCTGGGAGAAGAATTTGAAGGACGAATGAACCGTTGAGAGCTCGCGATTCTCAATGGGCCGCTTATCGCCATTTCTCGAGGGCGCTGTTGAACGCCTGCTCGACGCGGCGGCGCGGTTGGTGAAAATAGCTGATGCCGTGACCGGCGAGCATGACATCGGTGTCTACGCGTGCGAACCGGCGCAGGCTTTCGGTGTAGATCTTCTTGTCGAAATCGATGGAACCGTTCCACCCGAAGTCGCCGCAGAGAAGTGTGCCGATGACGTCGCCGCACGCCACAACCCGCTTGCCTTCGTGCGTGAAGAGGTAGGCCGTGCAGCCTTGTGTGTGGCCAGGCAGATGCATGACCTCGAATTCTATTCCGCACACGCTCACGCGTTGGCCGTCTTCCACGACCTCATCGACGGTGCAGGGCGTAAAAGGCTTGTGGTACAGAAATCCACAACACCGCTCGTCACCGCTCTGCACTGAGTCGGCTGTCACCCGGTGTGCGTAGAGGCGAACGCCGCGGGCCTGCAACAAATGGGCCCCGGCTGCATGGTCGTAGTGCGCGTGCGTCAACAAGCACGCGCGAATCGCATCCGGGTCCAGACCCCAATAGCGCATGTTGTCGAAGATCTGCGGCAGCGTTTCGCCGTTGCCGCAATCGATCAACACGATTCCGTCCGGCGCCGCGATGGCATACGAGTTTCCGTCTTCGAATCCGGCGTCCACGCCGCACCACGTGATGCCGTTCAAGTCGCCGCCGATCTGATACAGTCCGTGCAAAAGTTGCATGAATCCCTCCAACAAGAAATAGTAGTACCTTCACTCGTCTGATTATACCGTGTTGCAGGCCGGAGTATCGCGGGTGTTTCAGCAAGACGCGAAGCGTACTGAGTGCGGCCATCGAACGGGTGATCGCAAAGACGGCAAAACGGGATGTAACTCGCTTGGGGGAATAGCGCGTATGATCGCATTATTGGTTTTAATCACGAGTCTGGGTGCGGAGGCGCAACCGCTGGTCTTTCAGACGGATTCATTTCGGTACGTGCTTTCGCCGAATGCGACGAGTGTTGCGTTTGAAGACATCGCCACCGGAACCAACTACTGCAATACGGAGAGCGCGCAGCCGTTTGCCACGTGGATTGACGATGCGGCCCACCCGGCGACCAGTGCGCGTCTGGAAGGCGACCGGCTTATCGTGCAATTCGCCGACGGCGGACGCGAGGCGGCATTTCGTGTGACGGCGCGCAAACGCCGAATCGAATTCGAACTCGTCGCGCTTCAAGGGTCGGTAGATTCGTTGCGCGAACTTCATTTCGCGGCCATCCCGCTCAATTTGGCCGGTACGCCGGAGGAACCCTTCGCGGTCAGCCCTCTGGCGCTGAATCTTGAAACCTACTGCGCCGAAATTCCCGGGCACACGGCGACATTGACCGGCGCGAAATGTTTCGCGCAACTCCGCATGGAAGGGGCAGCGCTCGCAATCATCGCGTGTCCCTCCGGAGAATTGCGCGATGCCTTGAAGGATGCCATCACCGAAACGGAGGCGTTGCCCAAGTCGTCGAATGGCGGTCCCTGGGCGCTGGATTCGGAAATCAATCGCCAGTCCTATTTTCTCGATTTCTCGGGTGGGGTGAACGAAAAAACGGTGGGCTCATGGATTGCCATGTTGAATGGACTAGGCATCAAACAGCTCGATCTGCATGGTGGACATGCGTTCCGCCTCGGCGACTATGCGCCGAATCCTGAGTTGTATCCGAACGGGCGCGACAGTCTGAAGGCGGTAGTCGATGCCCTGCACGCGGCCGGCATAGCCGTGGGCTTGCACACCTATTCCATGTTCATTTCGAAGGAAACGCCGTGGGTCACGCCCGTTCCCGATCCGGGGCTCGCCAAAGACGCGACGTTTACTCTGGCAACCGATCTGTCCGCGACCGATGCAACCGTGCCCGTGATTGAGACCACGGAGAAGATGTCGCCGATCACGGGATTCCACGTGCGAAACAGCGCGACGATCCAGATCGACGATGAGCTTATCGTGTTCGGCGGAGCCGCCCCGCAAGCGCCGTACGCCTTCACCGCGTGCACGCGAGGCGCATGCGGCACCACTCCCGCGCCCCACGCGAAAGATGCGAAGGCGTATCACATCAAGGAGGTCTTCGGCCTTTTCGCGCCCGACCCCGATTCGGAGTTGTTTCACAAGGTCATCGCGGAGACGGCGAAGACCTACAACGACTGCGGATTCGACATGATGTACATGGACGCCCTCGACGGGTCCGATGTGATCGACTTGAAGGGGAACGGCCAGTTCGCTTGGTACTACGGCGCGAAGTTCACCCATGAACTGTTCCGCCAACTCAAGAAACCGCCGGTCATGGAGATGAGCACCTTCGATCACCACCTTTGGGCCGTGCGTTCGCGCATGGGCGCATGGGATGCGTGCCAGCGCGCGTCGCAGACCTTTACCGACATGCACGTGCTGTCGAATAACGAATGGCGCGCGCATTTCCTCCCGACGAACATCGGTTGGTGGGCCGTGTTTCCGTGGGGTGGCGTGCAACCCAAACGGACCCTTCCGGACGATATGGAGTACCTTTGCGCAAAAGCGCTCGGAACGGATAGCAGCATATCGCTGCTGCTGGGATTCGCACCGGATTCGTACCCGCAGAGTTACAACCAGCAGCGAATGGGGGCGATCATCAACCGGTATGAGTCCTTGCGACTGGCCGGCGCCGTGCCGCAGTCCGTACGCGACAAACTGGCTTCGCCAGGGCAAGCCTTCCGTCTCGAAGACGGCGCGGACGGCAAGCATGCGTTTCGACCCGTAAAGTTTGCGCGTCACGACGTCGCGTTGACGGACGGGAAAGATGCGTGGCAGGTCGAGAACCCGTATGGCGCGCAGGCCCCCCGGATCCTGATTGAGACATCGCTCTCCGCGGAAGCCTACGATTCGCCAGGATCGGCGCTGATCGATGACTTTTCGAATCCTTCCGCGTACGGTGCCGTTGAGTGCAACACGGGAGTAACGGCCACTTTTTCGACGGTGACCTCACCCGTCAAGGATGCGCCCGTAAGCGCGGCCATCATCGCAACGAACACCGGCGCGGAACGCCAACGCGCGTGGGTGAGCGTCCAACGGACCTTCGATCCGCCCATCAACTTGAGCCGCCGGGGTATCGGGTTGTGGGTGCACGGAGACGGCAAAGGCGAAGTGCTTAATCTCCAAATCCGTTCCCCGAAGCATATAACGCCTGCCCTGACCGAGCACTACGTGAGAATTGACTTCACGGGCTGGCGATACGTCGAACTCATCGACAACGAAGACTACGCCATCGAACGCTACGAATGGCCATACTCCCGCCCGCGCGAGGATTGGCGGAAGGACATCGCTTCCGTCCCGAGGTTCGCCTACCCCGCCTATCACGCCCACCTCGCGTACGAGGTAATCGCCGAGTTGCATCTGGCCTTGAACGATCTACCCCAGGGCGAGGAAGTGCAGGTGTTCCTGGGACCCATTCGGAGCATTCCGCACAAGAGCATTACGCTGAGCAACCCGGAGCTTGATTTTAACGGGCAACGTATCACGTTCCCCGTCGCCTTGGAGAGCGGCCACATACTCGAATTCACGCCGCCCAGCGCCTACACCATCTGTAACGCAGGCGGCGAGTTGCTTACGAGTGGCGTCATCGAGGGCAATGGCCCGTCTCTGTTGGCCGGCTCCAACTCGGTGGGATTCACCTGCGCGCCATTGGAAGGGGCCGCGGTTCACGCCCGCATTACTCTAACCACCGCAGGGGAAGTACTTGTTGAGGAAGGCCGC
>JBHEKO010000269.1:0-4694 GCA_041859475.1 Candidatus Hydrogenedentales bacterium | reverse complement strand
GACGTGCGTGGTGACGGTGGGCTTGGCCAAGTATATCGGCGAACACGTGCCGGGGGGCTTGTCCGAGAGGGCCGTGGCATTCGGAATCCTGGGTGTCTTCTTCGTGCTCTATCAGTTTGGACTCAAGCTTGCGATGTGGCTTCAGATCGCAAGGGTCGTGCAACTGGTCCTGGCATTGACAGCATATGCAGTTCTTGGGGCAATCGAGATCCCCATCTCCTTCGCGCTCGAATTGCCAAAGGGCGTAGGCGGTTTCGCGATGGCCACGATCCTCTGCTATTCGGTGTGCATGGGATTTCAGGTCATTTCGGAAATGGGCGAAGAGATGGTTCACGCACGCCGGAATATCCCTCTTTCACTGGCGATTGGCGGAGTCGTCGTCCTAATCCTGTACGTCGCAGTCGGTTCCACCTTCGTAAACTCGATACCGTATGACCCGGAGCATATTCGGGCCATGAAGGCGCCACTATCCGAGTCCGCGGCCCATTTCCTGCCCTGGCCGCTTCAGTTCTTTCTCGGGATAGGCGCATTGAGCGCGGGTCTGACGTCATTGAACGCGGCGGCCATTGCCCTTCCAAGGGAGATCTTCGCTCAGGCCCGCGTGGGGATCATCCCTTCGTGGCTTGGAACTGTAAACGCGCGGACTCGAACCCCATTGCGTGCCGAGTCCGCGTTCTTTGCCCTTGTATTCGTGCTGCTGGCATTTGATGCGCCGATCGATTTCTACGGCATTCTTGCCGCGGTGGGCATTCTTCTCATGACCATCATGCTCAGCGTTGCCTGCGTGCGGCTTCCGCGAACGCTGCCGCTCGAATACCGCGCGGCATACCTTCGGATTCCTCCAAGGCTGCTGACGCTGATTGCGGCCGTGTCGATCGCGTCGTCTCTCGGATTCATTTTCGTTGTTCTGACGGAGGCCCCATTGGCGGCATTGGTGTACTTGGGGTTCAGCGCGGTGCTGCTTGCTCACTATTCGATGCGCATGCGCTGGAAGATGTCGCGCGACTGCCAAGCGCTAAGAGTGGTCAGGCCGACGGAGGAAGAACGACGGTGAACATAGTCCCCTGATCCGGGACCGACTCCACTTCGATACGGCCCGCGTAATCGGCCACAATGCCGTGAGCAACGCTCAGGCCGAGTCCGATACCCTGACCAAGCGGCCTCGTGGTAAAGAATGGATCGAAGAGACGTGTTCGCGCGTCGGGGGCAATTCCCGGGCCGTTGTCGCGAAATGCGATTGATATGGCTCCGGCCTTTACGGTGGTAGAGACATGCAATTGCCGAGGACGGCCCTTAATTTCAAGCAGGGCCTGATGGGCATTATGGAGGATATTCAAGAAGGCCCGTTGCAAGTCTTGGGCGTTGGCTTCCAGGCTTGGTAGCGAGGCAGCCAAGGCAAGTGACACTTCCACGTCGTCCAACTGCAACGAATATTCGTACAGGGAGATCGCCTCGCGAAGCAATTCGTTGACGTCCACGTTCTTCCGGCTGTGCTCGGCCCGTTTCGAGAACGTCAGCAGGTTCTCCACGATCCGCCGGCACCGATGGGTCTCTTCCAAAAGCCTTTCGAAACGCTGCTTCATGGAATCATCGGTCGCGAAGCCTTTGAGATACTCGCCGTACCCCAGAACCGCCGTGAGGGGATTGTTCAACTCGTGCGCTGCGCGGGCGACGATTTCTCCCAGCGCGGACAACCTCGCGGCTTGCACAAGGTCTGCTTCGAGGGCGTGCTGGCGGGCGGTATCCTGGATAATCATCATGATGCCGTCGATAGAATTCTTATCTCCCTCGATCGGGGATACCGTGACTTCGCCTTGGATATCGCCTCCAAAGCGCGTACGCACAAAGACAGACGACTTCAGGGGCTTTCGCTTCTCGATAACATAGTGAATTGCCTTGGCAATGGCATTCTCGTCTTGTTCGCAGATGTTCCGAACATTGTGGCCAATCAACGACGTGGCGGACGGCGCGGCGCAAAGGGCAACCGCGCACGCATTGATATCCCGGATAACGCCTTGGGAGTCCGTGATGACAACGCCGACCGAGGTGTGAGCCATTACGTGCTCGAAGTAGCGGTTCGTCCTTGCGATTTCCTCTTGGAGCCGGCGTTCGAGACCCAGGTCGCGGGCGACTCCGACGATTGCATCGGGACGCCCCCGCTCTCCAAAGAGAACACGCGTGTCGATTTCGATTGGAATGCGGTCGCCGTCCTTCGTGAATATTTCGATGGAATAGGGCGAGTAACGTCCGGGAGGCGCGGCCATGCGCTCTTCGACAAGGTCCAGATATTCGGGTGCAACCATATCGAACACCGACATTCCATTGACAAGATCGTCCCGCGAGTATCGGGTCATTTCCAACCCACGGTCATTGACGTAAAGGAAATTCCCGAGCGTGTCATGGACATAGACCATGTCGCGGATGCTTCGCAGGATACCCTTCAGAAGGATATAGAGGCGTCGCGCTTCCGGCTTTACCTCTTCCACGGACGCGCCGACCAGTCCTTGGAAAAGCCGGATACCTTCGGGATTCAACGGGCGTTCGGGAAGCGACCGGCGAATACACCGCCGTAAGGCAAGGACAATCTCGTGGAAGTCTTCCAAACCGTAGTGTTCGCGAAGGAGATTGATCGTCTCTGCTTCGACGGCACGCAACAGCCGGCTGATTGTGACGGGGTCCGCCCCGTGGTCCTTCAGACAGGCCGTGTCGACGGAAGATTCATTGGTCACGCTTTCCGCGAGCGTGCCCACGAGAGCGCGCAAGGGCTCTTCGTAGTCGTCCGCGTCCGTATATTCAATAGCGGACTCTACAATACGAGCAGTGCCCGACAGAATTATATGCGTGTAGCCATGCTCCATTCGACGCTCACCCCTGTTGCACCTAACCTATCTCAAAACATTGGCATCCCGCAAGTTATGCGGAAGGGGGCCTCTACCCCTGCCCTGCGTAGAACTCAACCGGGATGGGTTCGAAATCCTGCGCGCGCAGGCACAGGAGAGCCTCGAGCGTTCACTCGGGGCTATCGACGCGTGCCGAAATTACTTGTTGGCGGCACGCTCGATGGCGCGGCCACCGGCCTGGATATCTTTCCCAACGCCGCGGAAGGTGTTGCAGCCGTCCAAGCACAGTCCCAGCATGGCCACGGCCAGAATAAAAGTCACCGTCTTGATGTATCGTTTCATCGTGTTGGACTCCCAAGCGTCGGTTAATCGCCATGTTTTTGCAGCACGCCAAGGCCTTCAGATTACCAATGCAATACTGCTTCGTCAACTCTGCTCGCAGGGCGCACAAACAGGCGCGTCGCCAGTCGCAAGCAGCCAGAGTGCGCAAGAATCTGGTGGAGCCTGTTCCATCTAAAGGGCCTTCTTAAACGCACCTTTGATCGCACGACCGGCACTGGTACCGTCTTGGCCGGCACCTCGAAGGGTGTGGCATCCGGTGAGTCCGGCTGCAAGCGCGATCAGAAGGGCGCAAAGACCCACGAGTAGTGTATAGCGTTTCATGATTGTGTTCCTCCGCGGAGTGACATCCACTTGCGAGGGAGTTTAGGATGAAGTGGAGAATGCATTCAACCTGTGCGCACTCACGAGGCCAGGAAGCTGCGTTGGTGACTAACTTGTCGAAATCTACATTGCGACTGGCGCTATTCGCCATACTGATCGCTGCGGCGATTGTGCTGGCGCACACGCTTCCGGTCGCGGATTGGCTTCATCGCTTCTCGACAGAGGCGGCAAACATGGGGCCCAAGGCCTACGTCGCCATGGGGATTGCCTACATTCTGGCCAGCGTGTTGATGGCACCGGGCATGATCCTGACGTTGGCAGCAGGGGCGATATTCGGCGTATTTCGAGGATTTCTGACCATCTCCGTCGCCTCGACGCTGGGCGCCACCGCGTCGTTCGCGATAGCCCGATACGTTGCGCGGGATGCCGTAGCATCGAGGCTGGGCGAACGCGCGAAGCTCCATGCCATCGACCAAGCCCTTGCGGAGCGGGGATTCCGCATTGTGGGACTCCTTCGTCTGTCGCCCATCGCCCCGTACAACGTATTGAACTACGCGCTCGGCCTAACGCGCGTGTCGATGCGCGACTACGTGCTCGGGTCGTGGCTGGGGATGATGCCGGGCACGTTGCTGTACGTCTATATCGGCAGCCTCGCGGGAGATATTGCCTCCACCGAATCGAGCAGGCAGAGCCGTTCGTCTCTGGAGTGGAGCCTTTACCTGGGAGGCTTGGCCGTAACCATCCTCACCGCAATTTATATCGCCAGACTGGCGCGCAGCGCCATACGCGAGGCAGAACGTTCCCATGCAGAATAGTCAGGCGAATTCAGCCATCTCGCCAACCGGCCCACACAATCGCCTGCTTTTGGAAGCCGTGTCGCCACACGGGCGCACAAATCCTGTCGCGGCGGGCCGGTACAATCTGGTGGTCGTCGGCGGAGGGACGGCGGGGTTGGTTGCCGCCGCGGGGGCTTCGTCGCTCGGGGCGAAGGTCGCCCTGATCGAAAGACGCCATTTGGGCGGAGACTGCCTGAACTTCGGATGCGTTCCTTCGAAGGCGTTGCTGTATGAAGCACGAATGCTGTGGCTGCGGCAAGGTTCCCAGCAGGCGGTTTCCCGGAGCGACTTTCAGGCAGTTATGGAACGCGTGCGAAGCGCGCGCAGTGTCCTCGCGCACCACGATTCCGTTGCG
>JBHEKO010000025.1:0-6186 GCA_041859475.1 Candidatus Hydrogenedentales bacterium | reverse complement strand
GAAGACGCCCCCGCTGGGGTAAAGAGCCGGCTGGAAGCCAGCGGTACAAAGACCGGGAGTACAGCGCAAAGCCCGGCGGTACGGAGCAAGAGGCCGGCTGGAAGCCGGCGGTACGAAGAAAAGAAACCGGAGACTGGTGCTACCAGTCGCTGCGGACGACGACGCGGGCCTTTTCGTACAGGACGGCGAAGTCGGTGACGACGGTCAGGTAGGTGCGGTCCCACTGTTGGTTGATGAGCTTGTCGCTTTCGACAAGCAGGTCTTGCTCGGTGAGCTTTTCGACGGCGTAGCCCGCGTCGACGATCGTCAGCTTGTTTGCGGGCTGATCGACCAGGGGCACGAGACGCACGCCGAGCGGCGTGGGCAGGTCGCCGGACTTCGCGAAATCGAAGAGGGCGGCGTCCTTGAACTCTTGCAGGCCGAGAATCGTCTGGGCGAGGGCGGAGTTCGCGAGCATGTGGGTTGGCGTGAAGTAGTGGTCGAGTGTCAGGGTCATGAAGCCCTTGACGATATCGGCATAGGTCCACGCGCCGGATGCCGCGGTGTTGATCACGGGGGCGGCGGTGCCGCTACCGGAGGAATCGCCGGTGACGAGCACCTGGGCGAGGCGCGCGTCGAGGTTGCGGCCCAGGCGTTCGCCGATGCGGCGGAGATGGACGCGGAGCATGTCGACGGACATGCGGCGAATCACCTCGTAGGACGCGATGACGCCGCGGCCTTTCTTGTCGAGGCGGACGATGCGGTCGCCGTAGGTGATCTCGGATTCGGGGATCGCAGCGCCTTCGGCGACAGTGCGCATTTCCTCTTCAATGGAGGATTCGGAGACATAGGGCACGTCGTAGGCCGTGCCGGAGACGTGCTCGTCGTGAACGATCAGCTCCGGATACACGGGCTTGTGCTTGAGGCCGGCGATGACGGCCTCGCGCACGACGTCCGGGAAGAGCCACTTGGCGTTGGGGTCGCTCTGAAAGAAGCGGTCGACGGTGATGCGGCCCACGTCGACGCCGAACTCTTGCGCGCAGTAGTCGGCGACGTTGGTGCCGAGGGCGCGGAAGAACTGGGTGTGCGTGAGGCCGAGCGCGCCCAGGTTGTCGTAAAGGTCGCGGCCGCGGACTTGGCGCAGGCGGTCGGGTTCTTGGCTGAGGAACGCGATTCGTTCGCGAACCATGTCGTCTCGATATGGCATGGGAAACTCCTGGTTAAAGCAGCACGTGGACCTGCGAGGCCCCCGTATCGACTTTGAGGTTGATGCCGGTTCCGTTGCCGGAGGCCGGCGCTTTGACTTTTCCGTCGACGTCGGAGGCGACAATGCCCGCGACGCCGTTGACCGTGGGTTCGGCGCCCGTGTAGTTGAAGACGCAGACGCCGCGGACTTTGACGGGGATGAGTTGGCCGTTCGCATTTGCGGCGGCGAGGGCCTGCCCGAAAACGGCGTCTTCGGCGGCGGTTGCGTTGTTGACGGTGTAGGGTCCGGCGAGTTTGACGGCATCGCCTGCAGCGACGACGATCGAGCCGGAAGACGGCGACTTGCAGGTAAGGACCAGCTCGGTCACCGCGCCTCCCATGTCTCCATAAGCCATGATGGATCTCCTGTTGGTTGTGGTTTGTGTCAGCCCCGGAGGATGGCGAGCGCATCGCCGGAACGGCGCGACGGTTCTTCGTCGTGCAACCGTTCCGGCTTCGACACCGGGGCGGGCGGATACTTCTTGTCGAACCGCACCTCGTAGGCGCGGAGATGCGTGTGGATATCTTCGAGCGACAACGCGGCGAGGGTTTTTCGCCACGTGTCTACGTCGAAGGCGTCGCCGTCGAGTTCGCGGCCGAGACCGCAGAAGCGTTCGACGACGCGATGGCGGGCGGCTGCCCCGTCTGCGATGAGTTGGGCGGCGTTGTCTTCCGTGGCGGTGGCCTCGGTGAGTGCCGCGCGCACGGCCCGGATCGTGCTGGGCGTCAGGCCCTTCTCGCGCCGCACACGGACAACGCGGGCTCCCGCGGCACCGCGAAGCAGAACGGCGCGCTCGTCCGCGTTGCGTTCGAGCCAGCAAAACGTGCCGGCGTCTTGGCGTTGCGCGTCACCATCGCGGTCGAGCCATTCGACGGCGTGCGGGGCTTTCTCGGCGGCCCAGGGGGCTCCTTCGAGCGAGACGCCGTCGATGCGCCACCCGAGCAGATAGCCGTCTTGCTCGAGGCGGAGATCGAGGTGTGGGCCTGCGGCGTCGTTGTGTTTGTGCAGCACGAAACGGCCGTCGGCGTGTGCGGGCGAATCGGTCGCGGGGGGCGCGTCTTCACACAAGATGGTCCAGAACATGGATGGGTTCTCCTGTAGCTTGGGTTGAAGCGTGTCAGCTCTGGTAGAGCTGTTGGGCGAGGGTGATGACCACGCCGACGAGGTTGGCGACGAGCAACATGATGCCGCGGGCCAAGGTGGTTTCGAGGCTCTTCACGCGGTCTTTCAACTCGCGGACATCCTCGGTGAGGTTTCGGGTTTCGACTTCGTACACTTTGGCGAAGGCGCACGCGTCGTGATCGCAGTTCATGGGAGGGGTCTCCTGGGTTTGTGGAGGGGCAAGGACAACAAGGACCTAAAGGACCTAAGGGACCCAAAGGACTAAAGTGTCAGAGAAGACCTTTGAGTCGGGGGAGCACTTCCGGGCCCGTGCCGCTCCTCGGGTTATTCGTCGGACCAAAGTCGTTTTGTCCAGAGGGCGATAGGCTCGTGGTGTTCGCGACGGGCGCGGTCGAGTGCGAGAGCGAGCGGCAGTGCGCGCGCCGTCACAGCGGCAGGCTCGCGCGGACTGGCGGCGACGAACGCGGTGCCTTGCGAGCCGGACGAGACGACGGAGCCTTCGATGACGTCGAGCACGTTGCGCATGATGTAGTGGCACGTGTTGTCGCCGTAGGCGCGGCCGGGGACGTGGTCGCAGGCACGGAGGTCCTTGCCGCAAATCGAGCACTCGGGGGTCTCGAAGGAGAAGCCAATCGAGGTTTCGCGGTACACGCCGCCTTCGATGTTGAGGATGAAGTCTTCGTTGTCGCGCGTGCGCATGACGTAGACATCGGGCCGCACGGATACACGGTCGCCCTCGCGATGCAACGAGGAACGGAAGAAGGTTCCGCGGGGAAGCGTACCGCGCAAGTCGTGGCGCTCCATGAGCGGACGGCCCGGCGTCATCGCGTTGATCTTCGCGAGTTCCTCGTCGGGGAAGCGACTGAAATGCTTGTCGATTTCGTTATGGCAGAGGTCGAGCGTGAACACGACGAATTCGGCGGGCGCAAGCGCGCGCAGCGCAAAGCGGTTGACGCTCGCGACGACGTCTTCTTCGGACGGCATGCTTCGCGTGGCGATTAGACGGCCCGCGCGGCTGAATACGAAAGGTTCGAGAGGCATGGCATGATGCTCCTTCATGGTTGTGCGGACGCGGACAGCTCGATCCCGAGCGTGCGCGCGGCGGCGGCTTGGTCGAGGAATCCTTCGTTGCGGAGGGTGACGGCATTGGCGATTTCGCGGGTGCGCGCGGAGGCCTCTTTCAGGACATCGACGGTACGATTGCCGCGCATGGCGACGCGCACGGAGGCGCTCCCCCACATGAGCGCGAGTTCGAATGCGTAGAGGCGTTCGAGAATGCGCTTGACGCTGCGATTGACCGCTTCGACTTGGCGGTTGACGATTTCGAATTGGGCGGTGCCGTAGGTTTCGGTCGTGCCGTAGTTGCGCCCAAGGAGGATCGGCATAAGGTGCATGCCCGTGATGACTTGTTCTTCGATCGCCTTGTGGTTGTCGTAGAAGACCGGGGAATGCTGATCGCCGCGAACCAGGGTCACGCCGACGTTGTCGTAGGTGACGAGGTTCTGGTCGGGTTCGAGTTTTGCGAGATTGCGGTTGAGTTGCGCGAAGGCTTCCGCGGTGCGCTGATCGTGGACTTCGGAGGATTCGCTGCGATCGCGTTCCTCCGGCGAGAACTTCACGTGGAGCCTGGGCCAACCGGCGTTGTGCGTTGCCTTGGCCATGTCTTCGATCAGGCGCTGCTGGATTTTCACCACAAATGGGATCGAGCGCAGCATGGATCGGCCGTAGGGATTGGTGCCGTCGCGGTCGAGGCCTACGTAGATGAAGCGTTCGCGCGGCAAGGCCGATTCGACGCCGTTGTGAACCTGATACGGCTGTAGCACGCCGTCTTCGCGGCGAAAGCGCACGGTCCACACGTCGACGGGGACCACGTCGTGAATGGTCTCGCGGCTGGGGGATAGGACAATTTCGAGGGCCGCCGCGCCATAGGTGAAGAGCGACGTGTAGAAGATGTCGAGGAGGCCGTCCATGCCTCGGTCGCCGCTGTTTACGCGCGTGTCGAGTTCGCGTAGGAGGCGCTCGGCGCGCCGCTTGGCGTCGCCGGAGGAGGCGTTTGCGATGTGGATGTCGTACCCGGTTTGGCACAGGCGTTTCCAAGTCCATACTGCGTCGGAGATATCGGGGATGGCGTCGCGTAGAAAGCGGTACACGCGCAACATCTCGAAGGGCGTGTCGTTCGGGAGACGGATGAAGCCTTCGGCGGGGTTGAAGATGCTGAGGTCCTCGACGAGCGAGAAGCGATGCGACGGGGCCGGCGCGTGGGCGCGAAACGTTTCCGCGATGACAGGGGTGTTGGCTGGCTTGCGCACACGTGGTTTGCGCTTTAGCCGGTTCAGCCAGTTTTGCATGGGTTCGTCTCCCGTGGTTGTGAACAAGTCCCATATATAAGGGGGAGTTTGTTGCACTGGAAAACGGCGTGCAGAGGCGAGTCATGGAAGAAAACGCCTTATATTTTGGGTTCCTCTCGCCCGAATGCACTTTTTTTTGCCGCGTTGTGCGATGTCCAAATCGCCGAGATGTTGTGCTAACGGCTCCCCGTGACCGGTGCGCCGGTTCCGGGTGATCCGCGAGAAACTCGTTGCCGTCTTTCCAGGGCCAGAGCCTGAATTGGCTGAAATTTGACAAACCCCGCCTTGCTCCCCGATGATCTCCGTTATGAAAAGGGCTGTCCCATACCTGTTGATTCCGCTTCTCTTTGCGGCGCTGGTGTTGCACCATGCAAAGGGATTGGCGATCTGCATCTGCGATGACGGCGGCATTGTCATCGAGACGTCATGCGGCGAGTCGGGCTGTTGCTCCGATACGGCCCATCCAAGCGGCGAGTTGCATACGGAAGAGGGTTGCCAGAGTTGCACGCAGATTCCGCTTGCCGCCAATGACACGCTGTCGAAGATGCTGCCGGTCACTTCCAAAGCGCCGTCGGCGCTGTTTCTTGCGACCCTGACGTATTCGGCTTTGCCACAACCTGCGCCGGGCTCCGGTGAGTCTGCCATCCATTCGACCGGCGCCGAGCGCGTCTCTCCCCCATCAAACCGTCTCACGGTGATGCGAATCTGATCCGTCCCTCCTGTTCTCTCCCGTTCCATTCGTCTGTTTTCCATTTGCTCTTTGAACAGGAGTCTCATCCATGTGGCGGATCACGCTGTTTCTTCTGCCTGTTGTTGCTGCGTTTTCGAACGGCGCTGTCCCTTTTGAGGAGCCGCGCGGGCCTCTGACGTTGCGGCAGGCCATCGGCGCTGCTTTGACGAACAATCCCCATCTTGTCCCGTTTACATACGATGTGCGCATCGGCGACGCTCGAATCGTTCAGGCGCGACTACGTCCTAACCCCGAGTTGTCGCTTGAGATCGAAAATATTCAGCTTGGCGACGGGGCAGAGCGCGAGTCGGTGACGCGTTCGCTAGGCGTGCGGCCTTCGTTTTCGCTTGACGAATTGGGGCAGGCCATCGACGCGGGGGAGCCGCTTTCCGCGTTCTCCGGAGAAGGTCTCTTCGCGGAGATCGAGCGTGAAACGCAATCCGGCGCGGGTCCGTTGGGCAACATTGAAATGACCCTCACGCTCTCGCAATTGATTGAGCTCGGCGGCAAACGCGCCGCGCGCATCGCGACCGCGGAACGCGAGCGGGCCGTACTGGAGTGGGATTTTGAAGTGGCCCGTTTCGATGTTGTGGGCGACGTCGTGACGCGTTTCGCGCAAGCACTTGCCGCCCAGGAACGCCTGCGTGAAGAGCAGGCCCTTGTGGAACTGGCCGAGAAGCTCTCGGAAACGGTGGGCCGCATGGTGGATGCGGGCAACGTCTCTCCGCTGGAAGCGCGGCGGGCGGGCGCGGAAGCGGAGC
>JBHEKO010000226.1:0-12677 GCA_041859475.1 Candidatus Hydrogenedentales bacterium | reverse complement strand
TCGAAAACGAGTGAACGCATCCGGGCGATCGGCCCCAAGGAACCGAAACAGGACGAGGCCGGAGCCGCGCCGCGATTGTCGGTGTCGCGCGTTTCAGTTGAAGACGTTCGCGTGTTTATAGGGACCGCGAAGGAGCCGGTGGCCGAGGGCGCTGTGATTGTGCCCAACCCGCTAAGCGACACGATCACGATTGATGCGGATTTGAACACGCCACGGCTTGGGCAGAAATCCCACGTGGTGGCGGACATCGCGCTCGCAAAGGGACAGGAGTTCGGCATCGGCGTCAAGGGAACCGTCAAGGCCACTTCCATCGAGACGGCCACCTTCATACCCGGCGACGCTATCCCCGATGGAACGGCGACCCTCACGGCGACGCTGGACAGGACAGGTCCCAAGACCTATCTCGTCGACATTGCAGGTGACGCCACGCCGAATACGTACGAAGGCGTGGACCTTTCTCCGCTTGTCGGTGCATACACGGCAAAGGCGTGGTGGGACGACGGCACGTTCACGATTAACGATATTCACTGGAAAGCCACGGGCACGGAGCTCACGGGCGATGTCACCGTCAATCCCGATGCGTCGGTCGCGGCGAATGTGATCTCGGCGACGATCAACGCGTCCGGCCTGAATGCCCTCTTTGCCTTTCAGCCGCCGGGGCAATTCAACGTGAAGACGGACAGCGACGCTGCGTTTCAGGCGACGGACGTGCTCTTGGGCGTCTCGCCCGAAAAGGAACTGCGTTTGGCGTCCGGGGCCGCCGTGTTCAAAGGGATCAATCTGTTCGTGGAAGGAGATAAGCCCGCCGTCAACGCAATTGGCGGCTCCTTTTCCGTGAACGAAAACGCGATAGTCATCGACAAGATTGCGGGAGAAGGCGTAGCGTTGCGCGGATCGCTCAAGCCCGACCTGAAAACGGGGACAACCCTGTTCGATTTGGCCGGAGAAGCCAACGTCACCCAAGAGCGATTGAAAGGCCTTGGCGGCGTGTCCGCCTTCTCCGATGCCGGTGGCAGGCTCGTGCTCAAGCGTGTACGCGGTACGTTCAAACCCGGCGAAGGCGTGCCCGCGGACCTGTCCATCGAAGGCTCGCTCACGAAAGCGAGGCTTGGCATCGCCAGCGAATCCTGGACCGACCGGCTCGATCCGCTGGAAGTGACATTCGCAGCCGGCGTGAACGACATCGAGACCAAGGCGAGCGCCCAGTCGCAGATGCTCGGGAGTGTCCAAAGCACGGGGCGCTATCACTTCGCCAAGCGCGTTTGGGAAGGCAATGTCACGGGAGACCTCGCGAGTGTGCAATTACCATGGTTGAAGCAGCCCTCCGCGAAGGCCGTGGCTCCGGGAATTCTCGGGGCATTCGGCGCGTCGCAAATCGACATGACCGTGAGCCTTCCCTCGGAGAAGGAGAAGTCGCTCAGAGTCTCGTTTGCGCGCCGCGGCGACCCTGTGCTCAAGGGCGACGTGATGATGCTGCAACAAGCGGACGGCTTGGGATTGGGACCGATCAATGTGTCTGCGAGCGTTCCGGGTGATGCCATCCAAGCCGTGTTGCCGACGGACGTCTCCGTGGCGGGAAGCATCCCCTTCGTCTTTGCGTTTTCACCGGAGAAGAAGCAGTTTCAAGCGACCATCGATCTCACGCAACCGCGCGTGCTCGCGGGCGGCTACGCGGACAAGGCATCGGGCATGCCCGCTTCGGTCATTGTCACAGGCGACGCGCCTCCCGGCGCGTGGGCGGCAAAGACTATCGAGGTGAAATGTGCAGGCGAGTCGTTCGTCGGCAAGCCCGTCGACGGACGCTTCGTCGTCGATGCGCTGGACATCGACATGGAAACCATTTCCGCACTGCTGCCCGGTGGCCTAAAGAGCCGGGGCCGTGTGACCGGGTCCTTCGCCGCGCAGCCGACGGACATGAAGCTCGCATTGCATGACGTGGGCCTGACCTTCACGGAAGGCGCGGCCATCGACTCCATGAACGGAAGTTTGTCCTACATCGGCGACACGTTTGCGTGCAAAGGCCTGACGATTCGCGGGGCCGATTCGGACTGCGTCGTGGATGCGACAATGAAGGGCAATACGATTCAAGGCAGCATCACAGGCAACAAATTCGACGCGAACGCCGTGTTGTCCGCGCTGGACGCGTCGAAAAAAGCGCGCGCCGAATCCGCTGCGAAGGAACCTCCTCCCGTCACGCCGGGCGACGAATCGGCGGGCCTTGAAGGCCGCTTCACGGTTTCGGTGAAGCAGTTGCACTATGCGCGCGCCAATCTCGACAACATGGAAGCGGTGATCACCTTTGCCAAGAACGGATACCGGGTTGATCCGCTTCGGATCCAACCATATGGAGGGACTTTGACGGGGGTGGTCGCGAGCGCGCCGATCACGGGCACGCAGGCAACCGCGCTTGGGATGGAGTTGCTTATCGACCGGGTGGATGCGCGCATGCTTGAAGACCTGCTGGCCGCGGAACCTCGCGGCTTGACGGGAGCCCTGAGTGGCTCCGTCGCGCTTCAGATGCCGCTGCTGGAGGGAGTGAGTCCCATCAATGGGGCCAACGGCACAGTCACCTTCACGGGCGAAAAAGGGTCTTTCGGCAAACTCGGGATTGCCACGAAGATCGTCACCGTCCTGCGCACGACGGAGATCACGCGGCTGCGCATCCCCTCGCTGAAGGACGAAGGCTTGGCCTACGACAAATGCGAGGGTGAGTTTGTCTTCACGAATGGCGTGATGACGCTGAAAACCATGAAGGTCGAATCGCCGAGTTATATCATTCAAGTGGGGGGCACGCTGGACTTTCCAAACAACATGACCAACTTGGAAGTTCATGTGAATATTCTCGAGACGGTCCTTGGCGCGGCGGACCTGATTCCTGGAGGCAAGGAAGTCACCAAGCTCTTGCGCGAAGGGGGCGGGCTGCGGATTCGACTGACAGGCCCAATCGACAATCCTACTCCGACCTACGACTTCAAAGGCAATGTGACAGGCATTGCCAAGGAAGTCTTGAAGGCAACGGAAGGCGGCACGAATACGGTCAAGGACGAGTTGGTCAAGGGTGCTTCGGAAGTGCTCAAAGGCATTCTGCAGGGGCGCTGAATACGCGTGAGTTTCCGCCATTTCTGGATTCCAGTCAATATCTGTGGTACCCTTTTGCCTGCAAATCCCGATGATTCGATAGGAGATTGACCCTGTGAGGCATCCACTACCCGAAATGCCCCCGCGTGTCCAAATTCAGACCCAGGCTGGGTGTAACGGTCGTTGCATATTTTGTCCAAATGAAGAGGTTTTGAAGTCCGATCTGGAACACGGACGGATGCCTCTGGACCTGTTCAACAAGATTGTCGATGAACTGGCGCAGACTCCGCCGCGCCGGGTCGGCATGTATATGCAGAACGAACCGTTGCTCGACAAACGTATGCCCGACTTGGTGCGTATCGTGACCGGGAAAATCCCCAGCGCGAAGTCGCAGGTCATCACCAACGGCACGCACCTCACCAAAGAGAAGGGCGAAGCCCTCCTCGATGCAGGCCTGAAGCAATTGAAGTGCAGTCTGCAATCTCTGGACCCCGAGACCAATCGCGAGATCATGGGATACGACAGCAAGAAAGTGATCGAGAACTGCATCGAATTCCAGCAGACCATCAAGCGGAAGAAGTCGGAAATCGACTTTCGCGTGTCGATGGTTGTCACCAACAAGAACATGCACCAGATTGAAGATACGCGCCGGTTCTGGAAGAAGCATGGCGTGCGCCTGGTTACGTCCGCGCTGGAAAATCGCGGCGGAAACATCAAAATCGCGGACGAATTGAACGTGGGCGAAATGCGTTCGATGGGCAACTGCATTCGTCCGTCGCGCGATTTGATGATCCTGTTCAACGGCGACGTTCCTTTGTGCTGCGTCGATTGGCATCGCACGGCCGTGCTCGGCAACGTGGGAAAGCAAAGTATCCGCGAAGTGTGGCACGGTCAGACTGTCGAAAAGATTCGCGACGGTCTCGGCGACGGCAAGGCGGACATGCTTCCAGGCATCTGTGTCGGCTGCGGCGAAAGCGCCTGCCCCAACCTTCATCGTCGCGGATTTCGCGGGATGCTGAGCCGGATCGCCGCCGCATTCTAGCGCGCAGCTCCTAACCAACAGAGCCCGGCGCGCTTTGATGCGGGCGTCTATCCTCGTGTCCCTTCTGCTGCACGGCATGGCTTTCTTTGCGCACGCGAGTGGGGGTATTCTTCTTCGGCAGATCATCGCGCCGGACAGGCCCATTGGAAAGGAATTTCAGATGTACGTGCTCATGTGTTTGACGCTCGGAATGGTTCTACAGGGTCCCGGGACAATTTGGCAAGACGCCTTCGAGGCAAGAGAGCAAGGTCTTCAAGTGACTGTTGCCGGCGACTACCACGTTTGGGCGTGGGTGAAGGGCGACGGGGCAGGGGAGGTTGCGATAGGACCGGCGCGATTCAAGCTTGAGGGCAATGCCGATGCTGACTTTGCGTGGAAGCACTTGGGAGCAGCCCCGCTTGTTCAGGGAGCAAACACGGTAGAGCTACCCGATGCCGTGGCAATCGTTGTAGCAACCACAAACGAAGCGTACGACCCCAATTCCGTGCTGCCGTACGTGCGCGTCAAGGATCAACCGGAAGCATCGGGCGACGGACGCGCAACCATCGAACGCGACACGAACACCGTCTTCGCGATGACTCCCTTTGCGGATAAGCAGCAGTGGGAAGGCTATGCAAAGGCCCTGCGCAGGCGCTTCCAGGTCTCGTCGGGATTGTGGCCCTTTCCCGAGAAGACGCCGTTGAACGCCAAGGTGACCGAAGTTGCCAAACACAGCGACTACATCGTGGAGAAGGTGACGCTTGAGGCGTGGCCAGGCTTTCTCGTAACGGGCAATGTGTATCGTCCCGTAGGAGATGGACCGTACCCAGGTATAGCATGCCCGCATGGCCATTGGGAGAAGGGGCGTTTTCAGGATGACGACAAATGCTCGGTGGCGGCGCGCTGCATCACGTTTGCCCGCATGGGCATGGTCGCGTTCACGTATGACATGCTGGGCTACAACGACAGCCGCCAACTGATCAACCTTTCGGGCCACAACTCGGGAACCGAACCGCCGGAGCAGCGTCAACAGGAAGCCTTGTGGGGCATTCATCCGTTCGGTGTCCAACTGTGGTCGAGCGTTCGAGTGCTCGATTATCTAGAGGGGCTGCCGTATGTGGACGGGATGCGCTTGGCGTGCACAGGGGCCTCGGGGGGAGGAACGCAGACGTTTGCCCTGTCGGCGATTGACCCCCGCGTGAAGGTATCCGCGCCCGTGAATATGATCTCTCACACCATGCAGGGGGGGTGCGGGTGCGAGAATGCGCCGCTCATTCGGTTCAACGCATCGAACATGGAAGTGGGCGGGCTGGCCGCACCGAATCCAATGCTGATGGTCTCGGCCTCCGGCGACTGGACAAAGGCCACGCAGGCGGTAGAGTTCCCTGCCATTCGCGGGATTTACGAGTTCTACGATGCGGCAGATCGCGTCGAGAATGCGCCGTTCGATTTCGGCCACAACTACAACAAGTCCAGCCGCGAGGCGGTCTATCGTTTCTTCGGGAAATGGCTGCTGAACGGCGAAGCCAAGTATGCGTCCTTCACGGAACCTGCCTATCAAATGGAGCCTATCGAATCGCTCCAGAATTTCGCGGGGACGGCGGCGCCGGAGGGATACCCGGACGCAGAGAGTATCATTCAAACGATCATCGCAGCGGATAAGGCGAAGTGGGCGAAGGCCCTGCCGAAAGAGCTGGATGATTTGGATGGTTTCCGCTCGCTTGCTGCGCCCGCTCTCGACGACATCGTCGGCGCGGAGGTAATGTCGGACAACCGTGGCGGCATCAACAAGCTGGCGGTCGAAAAGCTCGGTGTGGTCGAAGGCGATTCCTTTACGCTTGAGCGCATGATCATCCGCAATGAAGTGATGGGGTCGGTGCTGCCCGCGCTGCTCTATCGGCCTAAGGCCGTGCAACCGGCCGGCGGCGTGTTGGTCCTCCACAGCGCCGGAAAGGCCGCTTTCGCGGATGCCGAACTCGGCGGGCCTGGCCCGCTGGTTAAGGGCCTGCTCGCAAAGGGTCGCGCGGTGCTCGCGCTGGATACGTTCCTTACAGGTGAGCACAACGGACCGATGCAACGGACGGTACGTGTCATGAAGAAATTTCCGGAGGCGTTCCTTCCGACTAACACGGCCTACCGGATTCAGGATGCGATTGTGGGCATAGCCTATCTGCGCTCGCTCCCGGAATGTACCGCGAACGTCGGGGTCGTCGGCTTGGGCGATGCAGGCGTTTGGAGTCTTTTTGCGGCAGCGCTCGCGCAAAGCCGCGATGTGGGCAGCGTGCGCACGCTTGTCGTCGACGCGAATGGGTTCAATCCCGATGACGACGCCGCTTGGGTCAACGGACCGTACATGCCGTGCGTACGATCGATTGGCGACGTGACGACGGCTGCGGCGCTTGCCGCCCCCGCGGAACTCGTATTGTGGAATGCCGCCCCCGTGGATGTTTGGAGAAAAGCCCTCTCGAGCTATGCCGTTGAAACGGGCAAGGACGCAGCGCCTTTGGCGAACGAGGGAAGTCCCAGCATTGACGCAATTCTGGCGGCGTTTCCGTAGCAGCAATGGAGTCGACACCGCAGTCACAGGTTGGCGATGAGGGCTGGGAGTTGCCGCGCGACACGCTGTTGCAGGTGGCCGATCTTCATTTCTGGAATCTGACCATCAACCCTTTCCGGCTGCTCAACAAGCGCGCGCTGGGCATGCTCAACGTGGCCTTGCGGCGGCGTCACGAATTCGATGCCGCACGTGCGTTTTCGTATCTCGAAGCCTTGGCCGCGTCTTCTTGCCGGCAACTTCTGCTCACGGGCGATTTCACATCGACCTCGCTGGACGAAGAGTTCGAGCAAGCCCGAGCGTTCGTGGCGGAACTGTGCAATCGCGGGTTTACGCCGCATGTCCTGCCGGGGAATCACGACGTGTATACGTTCGAGTCCGTGCGGACCCGGCGATTCCAGCGCCACTTCGGCGAGTATCTTCCGCGAAATGGATATCCTTCCTGCCATACGCTCCCCGGAGGCACTTCGCTGATTCTTGTGCCTACGGTATGTCCAAACCTGCTTTCGTCGCGCGGCCGCATTGCAGACAGCGATGTAAGCACCGTGACCAAGTTGCTGGCCGAGGCATCCGATCCGGTCATCGTGGCGGGGCATTACCCTCTACTGCTGCGGACTCCAGGCTACGTGCTCACGAAGGAGCGGTTGCTGCGCAATGCCGAGGCTTTGCGCGAGACGCTCGGTGGCTGCGGGCGGCGCGTCTTATATGTCTGTGGACATGTCCATCGGTTTTCGTATGTGAAAGACGCGGTGTACCCGAATCTGACGCATTTGAGCACGGGGACGTTCTTTGGTAAGCACCGTCATGGGCAGACGGACGGGGCCTTTGCGGAAATCGACGTTCTACGCGAAGGGTTTCGCGTCTTCAGGCATACCCACCAGCGGGAATGGCGCAGGGAGGCCGTGGTCCCGGACTAGTGCGAAACGGATGACTTGGGAGGTGGTAAAATGGCCGCCGGGAATGCGCATGGTTCCCGTGGTTTCCGATGTGTTTTCGCGCGGCATGCGAAACGCACAATCCCTTTGATAGAATCAATATCCACTGAGTTCGAGACGGGGTGTCTTCGGCAACAAGGAGTAAGCAGCCATAGTATCTGAAACTTCAGAGCGCGACGGGAGATCGTCCGCTGCAACCGGCACCGGCATGAACTTGCCCAATCAGCTTACGTTGGCCCGGGTCATGATGGTCCCTCTGTTTGTGTTGCTGCTTTCTCTACACCATTGGGTTTTCTACGTGCTGGGGTACATCGTTTTTGCCGCCGCCGCAATTACAGACTATTGGGATGGAAAGATTGCCCGGTCGCGCAACCTCGTGACGAATTTCGGCAAGTTGCTTGACCCCGTGGCCGACAAAGTACTGCTCACAGCCGGATTTCTTATGCTCATGGTGCTGCCCTCTCCACAAGACAAGAACGTCCTAAGCCTGGATATACCAGGTTGGACCGTGGTTGCCATTCTGTCCCGCGAATTCCTCGTTACGGGCGTGCGGTCGCTTGCAGCCAGCGAAGGGGTGGTGATAGCAGCAAACAAGTTCGGAAAAGCCAAAGCCGCGATCCAGATGGTGTACGTGTTCGTGTTCTTGCTTCTGGCTATCGCGGAACAGTTCGTCGCGTGGTGGTTGCCGCAACAGGCCGCCTACTATCGCACGGGTCTTATCTGGTCGTCGTACTTCGCAATCGTGGCAGTGGCCGTGTACACCGTATACAGCGGCGTGCAGTTTATGCGCATCAACTGGCGCGAACTTCATTTGGGGAGGTTGTAGTGTCCGTACCATCGCCATCAAGGGCTATTGTCGACCTCGGTGCCTATGCTCGAAACTTGGCCCATGTGCGCACGTTAATCCCGAAAGAATGCGCCTTGATGCCTATCGTCAAAGCCGATGCTTACGGGCTTGGTGCAGTTCCCATCGCCAAGAAGGCAATCGAATGCGGCGCTGCCATGCTCGGCGTTGCTGCCGTGAGCGAAGCAGTGGAGTTGCGCGAAGCGGGTATCACGGAACGTATCCTTGTCTTGGTCCAGCCCCCCGAAGATGCGCTTGCCGCCGCAGTCGAATACGAGCTCCGGCTTATGGTCTCCGACACCGCATGTGCCGAGCGTGTGGGCGAGTTGGCGCGCAGGGCCAATCGCGTCGTCCCGGTCCACTGCAAAATTGATACCGGCATGGGACGACAAGGCCTCAATGCGGAAACGGCCGTCTCGCAGATGCTGTACTTGACTCGGGTGTCGCACGTCGACCTCGAAGGCGTGGCCACCCACTTCCCCATTGCGGATTCGGCGCGGGACCCGTTCACGGCCAATCAACTTCGCACGTTTCGCCATGTCCTTCGGCAACTCGACAAGGAAGGCATCCCCTACGAAATGGTCCATGCGGCGAACAGCGCGGGGATCCTTAATCACCCCGCGAGCGTGTTCGACATGGTCCGCCCGGGTCTTATGACCTACGGAGTCTGGCCCACCGATACGCCGCCTGCAACATCGCCCCTGTTGCCCGTGCTCCGCTGGGAGTCCGAAGTGATTCTCGTGAAGGATCTCGATAAGGGAATGACGATCGGGTATGGACGCACCTACACCGCCGACGAGAAGTTGCGCGTTGCGGTTGTTCCCGTCGGGTATGCGGATGGGTTCCGGCACAGCCTCTCCAATCGTGGGCATGTGTTGATTCGCGGCAAGCGGTGCCCGGTGAGAGGCAGTGTTTCCATGGACCAAATTGTCGTAGACGTGACGCAAGCCGGAGGCGTGGCGGTGGGCGATGCCGTTACCATCATCGGACGCGATGGATCGCTGGCAATTAGCGTGGAAGACGTCGCGAAGCAGGCTGAGACAATCCCCTACGAAGTGCTTACGGGAATAGGCCGGCGCGTGGAGCGTGTGTATATAGACGCGCCGCATGCATGAGCAATCTCTATTGCATCGACGGTTATAACGTCATCTATTTCTGTCGAAAGTTGAAGCCCATGACGCTGACGAATTTCGAGGCAGCGCGCGACAGTTTGATTGAGCGCGTCTCGCGTTACTGCACCATCACCGGAGACCGCGCCAAGATTGTATTCGACGGGCGTGGGCTGCGTGGAGGATTGGAAATGCCTCTGCCAGGCGGTCCCGATCTGGAGGTCCTTTTCTCGCCGGGACATCTGTCGGCGGATACCGTGATTGAGCGGTTCGTGCACTCCGCGGCGAATCGCCGCGAAATTGTCGTAGTCACCGGAGACCGTGGGATCCGCGATTTGTGCCGGGGGCTAGGCTCGCTGGTCCTCGCCCCGGAGTCGTTTCTGTCGTCAATGGATACGGCCTTGGCGCAATCGAGCGCATCGCTTCGACGCGAGGCGACGAAATACAGCAGCAACCCCGTGGAAGACCGGTTGTCCGACAAGTCCGCCAGGCGCCTGCAGCGGCATCGCGATCGCCTGCACAAACGCCCCAAGGAGTGACCCGCATGCCGCTCCTCTCCGACGACGCTCCGCGTGTGCGTCTTGGCACCTGTTCGTGGAGCACATCCGACTGGGTCGGGAAAGTCTACGCGCCCGGCACGAAACCGGTCGACTACATCGCGCAGTATGCGAAACGTTTTTCAACCGTGGAAGTCGATTCATCGTTTTATGGCACGCCACGTCTCACCACCGTCGAGGGATGGCGCGAGCGCACGCCCTCGGACTTCGTCTTTTCCGCAAAGGCTCCACAAGTCATCACTCACGACAAGTTTCTTGAGGGATGCGACCGGGACGTCTCTGAGTTTCTCGAATCGATGGGCGCCCTTGACGAACGCCTCGGGCCTATCGTGTTCCAGTTTCCCTACTACGCAAAAAAGACAGGGATGGACGAAAGGACATTTGTCGCGCGACTCGCGTCGTTTCTTCCCAGCCTGCCTCGCGATACGCATCGCTTCGTGGTCGAAGTGCGCAACAAGGCATGGATAACACCTCGATTGCTGGGCGTGCTTCGAGAGCACGAAGTGACGCTGGCCTTCATCGACCACCCGTGGATGCACAGTCCCGAGTGGTTTGCCCGGCAGGAGGATCTACTCACGGGACGCTTCGCGTACTTTCGGTGGCTGGGAGACCGGTACGGAATCGAGAAGCTCACAAAAACGTGGGGCGAGCACGTAATTGACCGGCGCAACGACATTGGCCGATGGGTACCGGCCATCAAGCAAATCCTCGACAAGGAGATCCCCGTCTTCGGCTACTTCAATAGCCACTACTCTGGGTACGCACCCGGCGACGTCGAAATACTGTCCGAACTACTGGGCCTGGGGTAAAGGCTCCGGCGCGCTCGCCGGTTTCTTCGCATTCTCCACCGTGATGGAAAACAGGGATGCCGCATGACGCAATGGCTGGCTGGTTTCCACAGGAAAGCCTCTACCACCGGATTGGCCGCGCACGCCGGCTCGGGGCGTCACTTGGATCTCTCCGAATCGTAGTGTAAGTGTATTCAGTCCTTGCCGCACGAGGTCCGCCGGGGCGGTGAGCGTGATTTCGGCGCGCGTGTTCGGTTTGAGGGCCGTTACCCCCAGTGCCTTTCCATTCAGTTCAAAGGACACCGGTTGGCTCGTCTTGAATTTGGAGGGCGGAACAAGCGATAGCTTGATGCGATACGACTCTCCCCAGTGCAGTTGAAGCAGCAGCGTGCACTCGTTCTGCGTCGCGAGAAACCCTCCGTCGTTCTGAGAGGCAAGGCGCGTACTCATCATCCACCCCTTTCCCAGAAACGGCTTCAGATCGACGCCAGCGACATACATCTCCGCGCTCGGAGGTACTCCCGAGATATAGTCGTATTGCGAGATAGGCGTGTCGTGCTTATAGGCAAACCACACATTCGCCGGGAATGAAGTTGGGTTGCCGATCATGTCGTGAAGCATCATCGCCGAATTCGACCAGACCCGTTGGAAGCTCACTGGAAGCAGGCAGTCCGTGTACCCTTCGCGCATTTGTCGCACGAGTGTAACGTTGTACAGAAACATGACCAGCGTCAGAAATGTGACTGGGACGAGCGGGCGTTTGCGACAGAAGGCGATAAACCACACACCGAATGCCGCAATACCCGGAGCCATGAACGGGAGGTCGCCGACGAAGCGCCGCATACCGAAGGAACCGCCTGCCCACCACGCCTGGATCGCCGCGTTCAGGTAGACGTCGAGCGCAAGGACCAGTGCGCACAGCACGGTGACATAGCGCGAGCGGGACCAGAGTACGATCAGGCCGATGAAACCAAACAGCAAAACGGGGTGCCATGCAAAGAGGCCGTGATGCGCGGAGAAAAGCACTTCCGAGATGGCAGGATGCGCCCATTCCATGGGACTTCCGGGAGGAAAGTTGATCCCCTTGTGCGCCCAGTCTTCGCGGATGGCATGCGTGATGAGTTGAGGGAGAAAGGTCAACAGCATAACCGCCACGCTCAGAAATGCCCCGAACGATGCTCGCATACGCTTCCCGCGCGCCGTCACGACAAGGTCCGCAATCGGCAAGAGCAGCAACACGGCGTGGTTGGGGCGTACGAGCGCCGAAAGGCCGATCGCCGCGCCGAACCCTATCCATCCCCAAAGCGAGCGATTCTCGCGATTTCGAAGCCAACACCACAGTACGAGCGCGACAGCGAAGAAGTCCGGCGCGTGCGACATCCATGGTTGATCCGTGAGGTACCAGATGAGGGGCGTTGCGGTCCACAACAGAACCACCGTCAGTAGCGAAGTGCGCACCGAGAACCAACGGCGTAGGGTCGCAAAGATCAATAGCATCCCGATGGCCGCCAATGTGTGACTTCCGAATGCCGCGGCCATCGCGTAAGGACTGGCCATGCCATTCAGAGGAACATCCACGCCCAAAGCGCTGACTCCGTGAAGAATCGCCAGCGCGCCAAGATAAAATGGCAACCAAAGCGCGGCACTTCCGATCGGCGCAACATTGTAGTCCGGACGGTCTGGGTGGTCTTGCTGCATCGATTCCCACGTATTCGGGATCAGGCGGTATTCGTTTTCGAAACTGAGATCGCGGTCGAACACCCAGGAATGAAGATAGGAAAAGTACTGCGG
>JBHEKO010000105.1:0-6320 GCA_041859475.1 Candidatus Hydrogenedentales bacterium | reverse complement strand
CGCCCGGTCGGCCGCCGTTCGCATTCCAGACCCCAGACCCCAAACCCTCTGGGACCATAACGCCACCCCTTACCAAAGGAATCGTCAACAATGTCTACCACCACCCCCTGCAGCACCTGCCTCCCTGACATCACCGCCCCTGCCACCCTCGCCAACGCGACCGCCCCCGAAATTCCCACGAAAAATGACGGCGCCGCACCTAAACACTACGCCACCAAGGCCTTACTCCAACCCATGCGCGAATTCCGAGCCTCCCAACGGCTCCCCCAAGATCCCGCGCACCCCCTTGTATCGTCAAAAAGCGACTCGGAGCACCCCCTGCCCCTCAGAAATGTCCCACGCCGATCCGTGGTGATTGGTCCGTGTTCGTCCGTGCGGGTCCGTGTTCGTCCGTGCCCGTCAGAAGATCACGTCCGTGGCCTCATCGGGTTTGATGGGAATACTGACGACGAAGCGAGCGCCGCCGTCGCGCTGGTTGGTGTGCTGGATGGTGCCTTTGTGCGCGGTCACAATTCGATGCGCGATGCTCAGGCCGAGCCCTGTTCCGCCTTCCTTCTTCGTGAAGAACGGTGTAAACAGGTCCTCGCCGGACCCCAGCGCGATGCCCGGTCCGTTGTCCGCGATCTCGAATACGATGTCGTCGTTCTGTTGGTACGCTTCGATAACGGCAAAACCGCCTTCCGGCGCGGCTTCGATGGCGTTGTTCAGCACGTTCGACAGGGCCTGCGCCATGCGGTAGACGTCCGCCCGCACCAGCGGCAACGTGGGCGCGACCGCCGCTTCCACACTGACGTCCTTGCCCGTCGCGCGCCGCTTGCACAGTTGCACGGATCGTTGCACGATGTCGTCGACCGAACAGGTCGCCATCTGCAGCTCGAAGGGACGGGCAAATCCGAGGAACTGCGAGATCGAGCGCTCCAATGCCGCCGCTTCATTGAAGATGACTCTGGCGGTCCCGTGACGGTCGTCGTTCTGATCCGTCTTGCGCATAAGCAACTCGGCCATGCCACTGATAACGCTCACGGGATTGCGCAACTCATGGACCACGCCCGCGGTCAATTCCCCCAACGCGGCCAGTTGGCGGTTCAATTCCGCGGACCGTTCCTGGCGCCGCCGTTCCGTCATATCGGTGAATAGGAACACCGCTCCATTGAACGGCTTGTTCCCCGTGATCAGCGACACGGACAGTCCGATCTGTTTCTTTGCCTCCTCGCCGAGCGACAAGAGGATTTCGCGACGCGCAATCGGTTTGCACGTGGCATGGACTTCGTTCCATACCTCCGCCAGCGGAGCCAAATGCCGCAGCCCGTCGATACGGACGCCTTGCTGCAGTTCCGTTTCCGACAGACGCAGGTGGGCGCGCGCCGCAGGATTCACGGCAGTCACTACGCCCTCGTCGTCCACGGCGATGACACCGCTGCCCAGGCTGTCCAATATCTCTCGAAAGACTTCGCTCATCTTCAGCTTCCCTGCGGGAGCCGCTCCTTGATTGCCTGCGCCAAACGCCCGAACTCCTCCAAACTCATGGTCTGAGGACGCCGCGCCGGATCGATGCCCGTCTCCTCGAACGCTTCCAGGACGGCCTCCGCGGGCGCGCCGAACGAGCCCGACTTCGTCAGCGAGTTGCGCAACGTCTTACGGCGGTGCGCAAACGCCGCTCGAATAATCTTCGTCATGAACCGGGTATCCACGCCGGTGGGCAACGGCGCCGTCCGGCGTCGAAGCCGCACGATGCAACTGTCCACCTTGGGTTCCGGGCGGAAGCACGTTCTCGGAACGCGGTGAATAATCTCGACTTCCGAATAGAGCCGCGCCGCCAGCGCCAACACGCCATACTCCTTGCTGTTGACGGCAGACGCCATCCGCAACGCCACTTCTTCCTGCACCATGATTACGAGCCGCTCGAACGGCACGGGCGACTCCCAGAAATGAAAGATGACGGGGGTCGTGATGTAGTAAGGAAGATTCGAGATCATCTTGTAGACCGTGCCGTCCGGCAGATACTCGTCCAGCAGCTTTGGCACGCTGTGATTGAGAATATCGCCACGAAACAGCCGGATGTTCGGCGTCTCTCCGAAGCGGTCCTCCAGGCACGGCATGAATGCACGGTCGATCTCCACCGCAAGCAGACGCCCCGCCTGTGGCGCAATGACTTCCGTCAATGCGCCCAATCCCGCGCCGACCTCCACGACATCGTCGGTCTTCTCCAACTGCGCGGCATCAACCATGATCCGGTTGATGTTCTCGTCGAGCAGGAGGTTCTGGCCAAGCTGCTTCTTAAAGGAGATGTTGTACTGCGTGCAAAGGTCTCTGAGCGACATGGTGCCCTACCGTTTGGTTGTTGCCGGATTCGAGATTAGGGCGCGCGGAAGCAAAGGTCAAGATATATTCGCGACCGCGCGCATGGCGAACTTCGCCCCGCGGCTCACGGAGATGACCTTCACGACGGGAACTTCCGTTATTACTTGCGCCGTCATGGCGTCTTTTGGGGGGCCAAACACCTGAATCGCGATGGTGACTTGCTCCGGCAACGACTTCAGCACAGTCACGTCCACCGCGCCCACATGGTATCCGGCGGACGGAAACCGGAACAGCCCATCGAGCGTCCAGCCTTCGCCCCCGTAGGTCAACGTCCCGGCAAACTCGTACGGCCCTTTCAATGAATAGCCACCGTCGGCCCGAGGCTCCAACGCAATCGCTTGCTCCGTTGGCTGCGCCGCCGGGGCCGCGGACCGGCACGCGCCTAACGCAACGCATATCGCCAGCGCCAGCAACCCACGCAGCACACGGCGTCGCGTCATTGCGAAGTACCTCCCGTGGGTAGCGTCAATCGATAGACGCAATTCGGCTTGATGGTCATCGGCTCCGTGGCCGCGATCAAAGTCATGCCGTCATCGCCATAGATCTCGAACCGCCCATCCATTGCCGCGTTCTCGCGCAGCCGAATCAATTGCCGGTCGGGCCCGATGGCCCGCTCCGCATTGAAGCGCGTCTTGTCGCTTGCCAAGAATACGACTCGCTTCTGCAGCCACCGCGCGAAGATGCGATTGCGGTTCAGCTCGGGCACCGGTCCCGCCCCGTACAACACGCCCAGCAGCCGGTCGTCTTTGCACACCCATCCCACGGCAACGATGTACTGATCTTCCTGGCCAAGATTGCGGAACAACTGGCGTTCCTCGGACCAGCCGAGGCCGTCGCGCGACAGGCTGTACCAGATGGTATTTGTGTTCATGTGCAGCCCCATCAGATACCAGACGCCCTCCTGGTTTACGAACTTCTTCACGTCGTTCACGGCATGCCCGGACTCCAACACGCCCTTCTCGAACTGGTAAGTCTTGCCGTCTTTGCTCGTGGCCGTATACAACCAACCGCGGTTGCTGTAGTCATTGAAATAAAGCCGTAGCGTGTCGCCCTCGCGAAACAACACGTTCACCCCATTGATGTCGGCCTGGGCGTAGCCGGGATAACCTTCCATGGACGCCACGTCTGCCTGCACCGCGCTGTACGGCGCAGGCGCGCCGTTCCATGTCTGGCCGTCCGGGCTCGAAAAATAGGCTGGCTTGTTTTTGCCGTTCGCGTCCGGGTAGGCCGTACACATCATCTCGAACCCGCCATCGGGATTGCGAAACGCATTGACGTTGCAGACGTGTTCGAACACGCCATGCGCGATGATCGTCTTTCGCTCGCCAAAGTCCAGGAAGTCCTTGGTTGACGTGCAATAGATCTCGTCATTGCCCGTGGGCGAACCGTCCCACGCCCCGTAGAAAACCGACCATCCCTCCGGCGTTTGTACGGCCGACGGCGCATAGATGTTTCGGAATGGCCCCGACCGGCGCGGTTCCAGCAGCGGCATCCGGACATCGGGCATAAAATGCAGCGCCCGCTTGTCCCACAATTCGTCGTCGAAAGGTCCGGCCTCGACGCCCTGTATCTCGATATGGCCCAACTCCGCCTGCCCAGGAATCTCGGTAACCGTGGCCACCGGCGCCCCTCCAGCCACGACGACACCAATCGCAAACAATAGATGGCTTACTGCTATCATGGCGTCCCCTCTTGCACGTTGACTCCAGCGTATCAAACGCGTGCCCAGGAATCACATCACCCGGCAGCACCCCGAAAACCGCACTTAGCCCCTCTCTCCGCCGCGTATTCCCGATGCGTATCCCGAATTCTTGACACACTTGCACGGGGCTGCTAGCATCATACTTCGTGGTGCACGTTCACGATTGCCAATTCCGATAGCCGGGGTCTTCCGTGGTTATTTGGCGCGTGCGGGCATTGGGTGCTATGGTTTCGACGAGAATTCGGATAGGTGAAGGTATGGCAGAATCAAAGAACAAGGTCTTTACGAGCGGCGAGGTGGCGGCCATTTGCGGCGTGTCGCCCGATACCGTGTCGCGCTGGTTTGACCTAGGTCAAATCGAAGGGTACCGTTTGGGACCAGGCGGAGACCGTCGCATTCCCTACGACAGCCTTCGGCAGTTCATGTTGAATCACGGGATACCCCTGGATCGACTCGAAGAAAGTGAACGCCGCGTACTGGTGGTCGATGATGACCCCTATTACCTTGACGTGATTCCGGCCGCCCTTTCCAAAGTTGGAGACTTCAAGATTTTCACCGCGTCGACGGGATTCGATGCGGGCACCCAAGTCGTCGAGAATAGCCCTCATGTCGTCATTCTCGACATTCACCTCTCGGACATGGACGGACGCATGGTGTGCGAGCGCGTCAAGTCCCGCCCGGAAACCAAAAACACACGCGTGCTTGCGATTTCCGGCTACATTGATGACGACGAGGCTAGCATGCTCAACGACTACGGGTTCGACGATTATCTCAAGAAACCGTTCAGCATGAGCGATCTCTGCCAGCGCGTCGGGCGGCTCGTGGATCTTCCGACTGCGAAGGTTGCCCGGCCAAAACAAGCGCACTATTGATTTTCGGACAAGGCACTCGAACCGAAAGCGAACTGCCATGAAGCCCGGTGAGACGATTGCCAGCGCCTTCGAGTTCGCCTACGCCGTTCACCGCGACCAGTTTCGCAAAGGGTCGCGGATTCCCTACATCACCCATGCGATGGCCGTCGCCGCGCTCGTCGGCGAGTTCGGCGGGTCGGACGCGCAAATTGCCGCAGCCTTACTTCACGACACGGTGGAAGACGGCGATGGCCTCGATACGCTCGCCCAACTTCGCGATACGTTTGGAGACCATGTGGCCGATCTTGTGTTCGCGTGCTCGGACGCATTCGTCAAGCCCAAGCCGCCATGGCGCGAACGCAAGCAACGATTCGTGGAAGCCATGCGAACCGCGTCGCCCGAGGTTCGATTGATCGTTGCCGCCGACAAGCTCCACAACGCCATGATCACGCTTCGCGATCTGCGCGTGGAAGGCGATACCGTCTGGCAGCGATTCAACGGCGGCCGCGAGGGTAGCCTATGGGTCTATGCGGAAATGGTTCGCGCACTGTCTCAGGATTGGCAGCACCCCATTCTTGCGTATCTGGCCGAAACGGTGGATGCGCTCCCTCGCGCCGCGCACGATGCGGATTTGCGCGGCAGTTGATATTCCTGCGCCGGTCCGTCCGATGGACAGCACGCCCCGCGATCGAGTAGTTTCCTCACTCAACGTTTTCGACCGCGCCACGCAGGGGGACTCACCAATGCCGATCCGAGTGTTCCGATTGACGCTTCTCGTCTTTGCGATCGCCGTCGCCGTGCCGGCGCAAGAGGCGCAGCAGGAAAACCCGCGCCGCGTATACATGCATCTCACCGGCCCGGCCGAGCATCCGGACTACGCGCGCAAACACGTCAAGCCTCCCACGTACGACACCTTCGGCAATCACATGCAATTCGTCACTCTACGCGCCTTTTCGCTGGAAGGTAAACGTCTTGTTCACTACGCCGAAGACCTCGAATCCTACACCAAGACCCACGACCTCGGATGCGTGGTCTGGCCGCATAGCTCGATGATCTTCGCCGAGAACGTCTCCGGCCTTGCCGATGAGATTAAGCGTCGCAATCTGTTCTTGTTCGATCTCTGGGGATATGTTCCCGGCTCGGGACCGGGCAGTTGGGAGCAGTTCATCCCTCCCGCAGCCGCGCTCGAGACTCTGGAGACGAAATTGGGCGACCACTGGCTGGGCATGGACAACGGCGAACAGGACGGCCGTTATATCGGCGGTTACGCCAGTCAGACGTATCCAATCTCTTCGGATCGCCTGGAGCAGTACTACCATTTCCAGCGCCATTTCGAGCGCATGGGCAACGACCTTGGAAACAAGCTCTCTACGCTCGTTTCGCTCAACTTCGGGCATTACTTTCTT
>JBHEKO010000028.1:0-5083 GCA_041859475.1 Candidatus Hydrogenedentales bacterium | reverse complement strand
GGTCGGGTTCAGGATGAGGCGTGCCCCCTGAAGGCGTAGCGCCCGTGCCGTCTCGGGCCAGCGCCGGTCGGCGCAAATCATGATGCCCACGGTTCCCCAGCGCGTCTGCCATACGGGCAGGCTTTCTCCGGGAGAGAACTGCAAGTCGTGCGTTTGCAGATGCGTCTTATGGTATACCCCGACGAGATTTCCTTGGTCATCCCAAAGCCCCGCCGCGTTCAATACCTTGTTGTTCTCCAATGAGGTGAAACCAAAACATATGTACATTTGCCTCTTCTTGGCTTCCTCCGAGAAGCGCTGCAAATAGGCACTCGTCTTCAGGTTCTGCGCAACGGTCCGCAAGCGTTCGGGGGAGGAACCAGGGTCGGATGCGGCATAGCCATCCAGCCAACACTCGGGGGTGATGAAGATGCCGGCGCCGTTCGCTACGTCCAATTGCTTGAGAAACGTCTGAAAGTTCTGCTCAAGATCCCACTTCACGGGCGCGTCTTGCATGAGGGCCAAACGTAGCTGGTGCGCCCCGCTCGGTTTCTGATCCTTCAATGGCTCCTGGGCCTTGTTCCACGCATGGATTTGTTCGACGGCACTTTTCCACCAGTCCGAAAGCAGCGCGCCCTTCATTCCCTCAAGGGCGTTGGAGCGCGAAGCATCGCCCGGACGCACATCGACAACGAGCATCCGCTCGCGAAGCTCCGGCGCTTTCGCAACGACCGTTCCCCGCGGGTCCACCACTACGCTGTTTCCCAGGCAGAGCGATTCTGATTTCTTGGGGTTGATGCCGTTGCTCTGGATATACCAAACATTGTTTTCGACGGCGCGTGCGATGGATTGAGCCCGATAGCCTTCACGCTTCCGGTATGCAGCCTCCTTCCCATTGACTTCATAGCCGATGTAGAAACAGATTTGCGCTCCCGCCACCACTGGCGCGCGGACGAGTTCCGGAAAGCGGCTGTCATGGCAAATGATCAACGTACAGGGGACGCCATCGATCGCGAAGAGGGCCATGTGATCCCCCGGCTGAAACCACGATTCAGGGAAGTTCTTATGGTAGCGCGTGACTTCCTCGCCGTCGGGCCCAAGAACGATGGCCGAGTTGTACGGCTTGTCTGATGTGGATCGCGTGGCAGTGCCGAAGATTACGTAGACACCGGCATCTTTCGTGCATCCACGAATACGTTCGACTGCCGTTTGCAGACGCGTCCAATCGAGCGCGCCGATGGCCTCTCGCGAAAGGCTTGTCAGGGCCGTCTCGGGAAACACGACGACGCGCGCCCCCGCATCCTTCGCTTCTGCGATCCCCTTCTCAATTCTGCGGAGGTTCGCATCCATGTCCGTCGTAACGGTCATTTGAACGGTCGCGATACGGAGGCTATCCGGAGGCGGTGCGCCGCCAACGGCCTCCGCGCCCAGCAGAATTCCAAGCACCAATAGGGCAGTCATGGCACGGCACTCCTTACTGTATCCGACTCGCGACAACCCATACGCTGAGCGGTCGAGTCATCCAATGACCGCGCTCCCGATCCATGTCATCAGCGCAATCCGTGGAGAGACCTTGCTTTCGTTCGTTCAATGCGCGGGCGGTACGTACTTGGGGTTGGGCACAGGCATATTGGCATCCACGTCTTTACGCCACGCACGAAGCATCTCCAGCAGCCGTGCAGCCCGATCGGGTTCCGCTTTCGCTAAGTTGTTCGTCTCGCCGATATCGGTCTTCACGTTGTAGAGTTCCAACTCGCCGAATTCGTAGTTCTCGATGAGTTTCCAATCGCCGGCACGGACCGCACCACCGGGCCGTCCCCCCTGGTTCGAGAAATGGGGGTAGTGCCAGAACAACCCGTCGCGGTGGATGTTTGCACGCGGATTCCTGAACAAGGGTGAAACGTCAATCCCGTCGATATCGCGGGCGCCTACGGACTGCGGCGCGACGCCCGCCAAGGCGCAGAAGGTCGGCAGGAAATCGATGCTGCACACCGGTGTGTCGCAGTCGCCTCCCGGCTTGATGGCATCCGGCCACGACACGATCATCGGCTCCCGTATCCCGCCTTCATGAAGATAGCCTTTCCCGTCGCGAAGAGGAGCGTTTGTGGTCGCGGGCGTGTAATCCCCCTCGTGTACCGACAGACCTCCATTGTCGGAGAAGAAGACCACAACCGTGTTGTCGGCGATGCCGCACCGGCGCAGTGTCTCCATGACTCGCCCAACGCTTTCATCGACGGACTCGACCATGGCGGCATAGCGTGGGTTGTCCTGTTGCCCGGGTTTGGGCGGGTGCGCCTTGAGCTTGGCTTCGTACTTTGCCACCTTGTCCGGCTTTGCTTGGATGGGAATGTGCACGGAGTAATGACAGAAGTTGAGGAAGAACGGCTTGTCGCGATTGGATTCAATGAAACGGCATGCCTCGTCCGTTAGGCGGTCCGGCAAGTATTGGCCATCGAATTCCCCGGATATGGGGGGATTGCCTTTCCAATCCGGCCAGTAGAAGCTTTTGGGCATTCCGCTGTAGCTTCCCCCGAAGTTGAAATCGAACCCCTGATCTTCCGGCCAGAATCCCTTCCCTCCCAGATGCCACTTTCCTACGTGCGCGGTCGTGTAGCCCGCCGTGCGCAATGCTTCCGCTAGCGTGGTCTCCGCCAGCGGCAGTTCATTCAGGTACGGTGCGGGAAGCAGCGGGGACTCTTCCGGGCTGCGCTTGCCTTTCAGGAAGTCGGTCAGCTTTAGGCGGGCAGGGTATTTCCCGGTCATGATGCTGGCGCGGGTGGGCGAGCACACAGGGCAGGCCGCATAGGCCTGAGTGAATCGCAGGCCCGACGCGGCGAGGCGATCGATGTTGGGTGTTTCGTGAAACGAACTTCCGAAGCAGCCAACATCGGCAAAGCCCATATCGTCGATCAGGATGAGAACGAAGTTCGGAGGACGTGAACTTGGTACGCTTCGCATCGGTGCCGTGCTACATCCCGTGGCGGCGAGGGAAGCCATCGCCAAGGACTTCAGGAAGTCTCGTCGTCGAATGCCGACAGACCGCATGGTGGAACCTTTCCATTTCGGACGTGGAGTGGTATTCTCAGGCACTCAGAATAGCGCGTTACAACAGCCGAGACAAGAAGGGGATAGAAAAGCCATTTCTTCAGTTGGATGATTTTATTAAGTCCCAAAATTCGACAAAAGCTATAGTCTATATACAAGCGCTTAGTGCAAACTTGCAAATGGCGTAAAAAATATATCAGAATGGCCGTACGGCAATGATTCAGGGGAAGGGAACATTCGTATGTTTCTGGCCTGCTTGGTGCTGCTCTTTGGGGGTGCCGCCGCCCCAGCGATTGTCTTGGATAATGGAGCTATCCGCGTAGAATTCGATCCCGAGTTCTTTGTCGTGCGCTTTGTTGGGGTCCCTGGGGGAGAAAATGCTGTCGCCCCGTTGCCGGTGAAGCCGGGAGTTCTGGGGGAGCGCGAGTGGGTGGACGCAGGCGGGTTGCAGACGGACTTGCTGCCGTTTACCGGCGAAGACCCTGCAATTCGGAGGGGGCCCGGGAAAGTCTTGGATGTCCGCTCCGATTATTTTGCGGTACTTGGGCCTCCTTCATCCGTATCGGGGATGCAAGTGAGAAAGGAAGTCCAGTTGGTTGGACGGGAGGGGAAGGCGCGATACCGGGTGACGGCCCTGCGTGTAGGTCCGGATGCAGCGTCGTGTACGATTCGCAACACGGCGCGGCTTGCAGGAACTTCGACCGTCCGGCTCGACAGAAAAGAGGGCGAAGTCCGGATGCTTGCCGGAGACGGGCCGCTGGCCCCTTTTGTCGTGCGCTCTTTGAAGTACTGGCTGATTCCCATTCCGCCGACGGCGAAGGCAGAGAAGGTCGTGTTGGGTTCGTTTGTGTCGGGGTGTGTCGTAGAGAATCGTTCGGGGTCATGGGTGCGGAAGATGCACGCCAAGCCGGCGAAGGAAGAGGACGTGCCCAAAGGGTGTACGTTCCTGTGCGTGTTGGACGACGCAACCAAGACTTACGGGTCCGCCTTGCAGGGTTCTACAGAGACCCTTGAGACGGGTGAGTCCATATCGCTGGAAGAAGAATGGAAAGTGGAGCGTCGAGGGAAGAGATAATTCTGCACCTCGTCGAACATACGGAGATACGACGATGTCACAGCCTCAGTACAATCCTCCATTGCCGATGCCCCCGAAACGTGGTGGTTTTCCTTGGCTCATGGTCGGGTGCGGCTGTCTATTCGCGCTGGCGTTGATCATCGTGCTGCTCGGCGTCGCCGCGTACGTAATGATCGGAAGCGTTGTGGATACCTACTCGGACAAGGCGCCGGTGCAGCTTCCGGTCAGCAGCGCTACTCCGGAAGAATTCACGGCCATCGACGCCCGCATTACGGCCTTTCGCGATGCCGTCAAGCAGGGCACTCCGGTGGAACCCTTGGTGCTTACGGGGGACGACATCAACGCGATGATCGCCAATGATCCCGATTGGGCGGAGTTGAAAGGGCGTGTCCATGTTTCTATCGACGGAGACAAAGTGACGGGGCAGATCAGCATTCCGCTCGACAAACTGCATATGGCCGGCCGTTACTTCAACGGGTCCGCGTCGTTCTCGGTGCTGCTTCGCAATGGCATATTGCAACTCCACATGGAATCGGTGGAGGTGAAAGGGAAGTCCGCTCCGGAGCAAGTCATGGCCGCGTGGAGGGGGCAGAACTGGGCCGAAGGTGTGAACCGCGATCCCAAGTTCCAGCCGGCGATTGAAGGCTTGGAGAGCATTGAAGTGAAGGACGGGCAGGCCATCTTCACGCCCAAAATCAAGAAGGACGTGGAGGGCGTTGAAGCAGAGGATGGGCAAGCCGCCTCCACGCTCGAGAAGACTGCCATTTAGCAGGCGACACAGGATGGCCCAAGCGCCAACGTATAGGATGCGAGGAGAATGAACACCAGGATCGGGGGAGTGCTGCGCCAGAACTGGGTGCGGCCATTTGGGACGCTATTGTTTGTGTTGATTCTGGCTACGGTCTTCTCGCCGTACCGGGTATTGAATCCCGCCGATGCCACAGGCTGGGACCGTATCCTGAGCAACGTGTTCTTCTTCTCCCC
>JBHEKO010000339.1:0-7749 GCA_041859475.1 Candidatus Hydrogenedentales bacterium | reverse complement strand
CGGCTTCACGCTCACCGTCAATGGCCGGCGCGTTGTGGACTTCGACACCACACAGACTCAGGCTCAGTGGGTTGGCGTGGATGGTCGCGCGACTCTCCTTTATGTGCCGGGCCATGTGCAGCCTTCGTGGAGCGAGAGCGCCGGACGATTCTATCTGAGTGTGCCGGCGGAGTTCGTTACTCCTGGCAGTCCGTGCACGCTCGAAGTGCGTTCACGCGGGTCCGACAATAAACGCTGGTTCGGTCTACACCCTTACGCTGACCTCCTGCTTGGCAGCGTGACGGAGAAAGAATGAGAGCAATTGCCATGATCGAGCGTTCGCGGAGCCGCTCTGTGGTTTGGGTGTTGTGCGCGGCCATCGCCTGCGCGTGGGCATCCGCCGAACAAGGGCCACGGTTTGTGCCGCGCTTCGAATCGGTAGACGCGCGCAATCTGATCCAGAACGCGTCCTTCGAGTGTTGCGATTATCTGTGGACGTCCTGCGGAAAACCGACCGGATGGGGCGGAGAACTCTCCGGGTTGTATGGCACGGTCGAATCGGGTGGCGCGTGGGGCGGCAGGCACTGTCTCCGAATCGATCTTGGTCCGAAGATCACCCCGCACACGTACTTCGATGTGTGGCCTCCTGCGCACGTTGTCCAGCACGCGCCGCTTGCCGCCAATATTGGATGGATGCCCGTTCCCCGCGGACAAGTTGTTATGCTCTCGGCCTACCTCCGCTCCAGCGCGCCGGGTATCAAGGCGCGGTTCCTCTTTCGATTCGCGGGGAACGCGCTCGAGTCCGTGCAAGAGGCCGCATCCGAGGTTGTGCTGACGGAGGAATGGAATCGGTATTCGTTCTCGCAGACCGCACTCGGCGATGACGTCTGCATTGCTGTCGGTCCAGACCTGACTTCCACGCCGGATCTGAGTGCCAGCGTCTGGATTGATGCCGTCCAGTTGGAGGTAGGTCCCGCACCAACGGGCTTCGAGACGCGCGAAGCCGTGGAAGTGGGATTCTCCACACAGCGCTACGGAAACGTATTTGAATCCGGCAGTCCTGTGACGCTGACGGTTAGTGGGAACAACCGTGGGACGCAGGATGCGTCTATCGCGCTGAAGTTGGAATGGGAGGATTATTTCGGCGCGACGATCGAGCCAGTGTCCATGTCTTTGCAGATTCCCGCCACGAGCCAGACTGCCGTTCCGTGGCTCCTGCCCGTTCCGGGCAAAGGGCACTACCGCGCCCGTCTCTCGTGGTCAGCGAATGGCCGCGACTATATTCGCCCGCTCAAGTTTGCCGTGATCGAGCCGTACAAACACGACGATTCGCCGTTTGGGCTTAACCATCCTGCCACGACAGCGCGGCAACTGGAGCTTCTTTCGCGCGGAGGCCTGCGTTGGGTTCGGAATTGGTCGGTGAACTGGGACTGGGTCGAGCCGAAACAAGGCGAGATCTCGTGGCAAGCCTGCGACACGCAGTTGCAGTACATTGCGGGAATCCCGATGAAATCGCTGGTCGTCTTTCCCAATCCTTCTGCCAATTGGGCCTCGTCCGCGCCATCTTCGGTGGAGGAGACGTTGTGGTATCGCATGGCCTACGCCCCCGTGGAACCGCAGGGACTCTTCGACTTCATAGGCGCGGCGGTTGCTCGTTACCGAAGCACGTGCCACTACTGGGAGTTTCTGAACGAAGCACTATGGGTGCCCGATTTCTGCTTGCCGCAAAAAGGGGGATACACGGTCAAGGATTACATCGAGCTCTTGAAGGGCGCGTCGAAGGCCATTCGGGCCAACGACCCCGAGGGCAAGGTCATCGGAGGGCTTGCGATTGAACCCGAGATGCCCTTGGGCGACGAATTCATTGCCGCCGGCGGTCTCGAGTATTGCGATATCCTGAATCTGCATCCCTATGGGCGGATGATTCCGCCCGAGGACTTCATTGCCAACATGGAGCGGATTCAGGGGGTGATGGACGCCCACGGCGGACGCAAGCCCATTTGGGCGACGGAGACGAGTTACTATGCAGTCGACGACAAGCCCTGGCTGCCGTGGATAGCGCCGCCGAACCACTTCTCCGCGGGACTCCTGCAAGCCAACGAAAAGGTCTGCGCCGACTACATCGTGCGTCACGCCGTCATTATGCTGAGCCACGGCGTGGAGAAGATCTTCTACCACGAGCCAATCGAAGGAATGGTCAACGACGGGACCCGGGACATCGAGAATCCCTTCCTCGCGGAAGAAGGCGTTCCCAAGAAGACGTATGTTGCCCTCTCGGCGTTGACGAATCTCCTGGGCCCCGCGCCGCAATACGTTTGTCCTGTCGTGTTTCCTGCCGAAGTGAGGAAGGATCATCCGGCGCCTATTGGCTATGTCTTTCAGAGCGACGCGGCGGCGGTCGCGGTCATGTGGGCGCCCGGACAGAACCTGCCGCTTGACCCTGCGGCCATAGCACCGGAAGTCACGGTGTACGATGCGATGGGAAACCCGGCGGGAAAGAAGATCGTTCTAGGAGAATCGCCGGTGTATCTCGTGAGCACGTCCCTCCCCGCTCGCGAACTGGCCGAGAAATGGCGCAACGTAGCAGACGCTGCGGCGATTCAGGTCAATCCGTAGGCTGAAGAGAAGATCCGTGCCGGGCTACCTGCCCCTGAGTATTACTGGGCCGTGCCCGTACTTTCGGCGATCAAGCTGAAGAGTTCTCCTGGTGCGACAGCCAGAAAATCGCCACCCAAATCGCTCGTGATCGCTACCAGGTCCGAAGGGTAATACGACCAACTCAAGGGATGTACAAACATAAAAGCGGGCCGGTCCGCGGGCGTATTCCTCCTGATTTCGTCTGCCAGCCACTTGTTGTTCTTGTCGTTGCGTCCAACATTCTTGGAATCCCATCGCGTAAAGACATGCGAGACCACGGCATTCCCAATCCGGTAATGCGGCGACGTCGTGGTGATTTCATCGTCGCGCCCCATGCCAACGATAAGCCCGTGTACACTTGGCAGCCCCTCGACGATGCGCCGAGTGATGCTATCCCGTTCGGACCGGCGATAGGGACGCCACGCGTCCGTATACAGCGCGAGGTGCTCCAATCCCAGGCGTTCCATGTGATTGGCAGTCGTTCTGAGGTATTCATTCCACGCCACAGCAGGATTGGGCGTTCTCACCATGAAGTCACGATACGGGTGGCAATATCCCCAGCCGGAGATAGCACAGAAGAAATGGTCCTGCGGGCGCGCGTTGTCGAGATACCATTCTGCGACGGGCGGCGCGAGGTCGAGTACGGTGGGTGAAATGGACCAGCCAATGGGAATCGTGCCGCGTGCGGGGTCGTCCCATACGGCTCTTTGTACATGTTGCCAATACGCTGGAGAATCGCCGGATTCCATGTATACGAAGCTAATGTAGATCTTGTTCGGGTCGAGTTTGAGATCGCGCCGTGCAACCTCGCGCTCGCGGAATCGCTGCGTTACGGCAGCCATGTCGACGGGAACGCCCGACAGCAGCGACAGGTTTTCCTGCCAATTGCAGGCCACCGTGAACTTACCGTGCCGGCCCGCCCACGTGACGCCGCGGTACTCCGTCATTCCGCGATCAAGCTCGGCGGCATCCCACCAGCCGACCACGGGAATGTTCGGCGGCGCGGCTGCCAGTACGCTCTCGGCCACGCGCATTTCCTTATTGTGGTCGGAATGCGGTGGCGCGTCATTTCCTTTGCCCGTGACCCAGAAGATGAAGATCCTCTGTGAAATTAGGTAATCGCGGAGGTGGTGCCTTGTGTGGGTGGGATGAAACGATGCAAGCACGTCGTGTCGAAGCTTGGGCCATAGTTCTTTGAAAGCCCACTCGTAGGCGTCCGCATTCGAATTCCAGCGCCCGCGCAAGTCGACAACGTCCGCCATGCGCGGGGAGAATCGTTCCAGTTGGCCCGGCGCGATCACCATGCGCGACTCCACACCGCCGAGCATGGTGGCAATGTTGATCGTGGCGGGCAACGCGGGGTCATAGACGACGAGTCCGTTGACATGGCTCAGGTAGGTTTCGAAGTAGGCAGACTCCGAGATTTTCCGAGTATCCTCGATATAACTCTTACGTTGAAGTTCTTCCAGCCACAAGCGCGATCCATGCGTGCCTTCTCCGAAGAGCACAAGGAACACTTTGGCGCGTTCCCCTCGGTTGACAAGTCCCTGCAGCGTGATTGCTGCCAACCGCGTGTCGAGATCGGCATCGTGCAGGTCAACCACGTCGAGAACCGATGCCGGAGGTGGACCCGCGGGAAAGAGTCGCGTAATCGCCTCAGGTTGAAGCGTCTTGGTCCGGACCGTCTCAGGCTTGCCGCAGGAAAGCGTCAGTGCGATGGTCGCCACGAAGACGATTCGAACCGCGCAATCAACAAACCCGTTCCAATCGCTTCCATTTTCTCCGCCTTTGGAGGATTGCTCCCTGAACGTCACCAGTCCGAACCTCCTCGGCGCGAAATGCCTGTTCGTGAGCGTGAGCAACCAATTCGTGCAGGTGGCGTAGCCCACACAGAATCGACCTATGAGCTTGCCCACGACCTCCGTGGGTGCCTCTTCGTGATGCTAGACGCATCGGTGACCTCCGTCAAGACCGATGTTGCCGACGGGGGTACGCTCAGGCAAGACCGAAGTAGCAGGCGCGGACTTCACGCCATTCAACATGACCGCTGCACGTAGCATATGAATCCGAGACCCACCGCATGGAGCTCTATTGAAGCCCTTCGCCGAGAGTTCTACACTCAAGCGGAGATGGACGCGGGGGGGGAAAACAGGGATACGAGGGAGAGATACAATCATGGGCGATGCAGGGGTATCACGACGCAATTTCCTGATGGGAAGCGCCGCGACCGTGGGCGCGTTGGCAACGGGGTTCGAGGCCGCTGCGGGGGAAGCGAGCCGCCCACGTGCGCGCAAGAAACGCCGTATCTCACCGAACGAGAAGCTCAACATTGCAGGCATCGGCGTCGGCGGCCAAGGCGGGCGCGATATCGACAACTTCAGCGTCTTGGGCGAGAACATCGTGGCCCTGTGCGACGTGGACGATTCGCACGCAGCGGATACGTATAAGCGCTATCCCGACGCCAAGAAGTACCGCAATTTTCGCGAGATGCTGGAGAAACAGAAAGACATCGACGCGGTGGTCATCGGCACCCCCGACCATCTGCACGCGGTTATTGCCATGGCGGCGATCCAAATGGGCAAGCATGTGTATTGCGAGAAGCCGTTGACGCACTCGATCTACGAATCCCGTGCACTGGCCAAGGCCGCACGCGACGCCAAGGTGGCGACTCAGATGGGCAATCAGGGACAAGCCTCCGATGAGTCGCGCGAGTTGTGCGAACTTATCTGGGACGGGGCCATCGGAAATGTGCGCGAGATACACGGGTGGTGTAACCGGAATCCGTCGATCTCTCCGCGGGGCATGGCGCGGCCCGAAGGTTCGTCGCCGGTGCCGTCTACGTTGGATTGGGATCTTTGGCTCGGGCCTTCTCCGTTCCGGCCGTATGTGGAGAACACGTATCTTCCGTTCATCTGGCGTGGCTGGTGGGACTTCGGGACGGGCGTGCTCGGCGATATCGGGTGCCACAATTTTGCCGCAATCTTTAAGGCGCTGAATTTGGGACATCCCACGAGTGTCGAGGCCACGTCTACGGCCGCGCAATCGCCCGTGGAAGTCAATTCCGAGAGCGCCCCCATCGCTTCGATCGTGCACTACGAATTCCCGGCGGTGGGAGATCGCCCGGCGGTAACGCTGACCTGGTGGGACGGTGGCCTGATGCCGCACCGCCCAGAGGAACTCGAACCGGACAAGAAGTTCGGCGGTGGCGACGGCATGCTCTATATCGGTGACAAAGGGAAGATGCTCAATCACCAACTCATTCCCGATGCCCGCATGAAGGAGTACGGTCCTGCTCCCAAGAAGCTGCCCAGGTCGCCGGGCCACGGCGTAGAGTGGATCAACGCCTGCAAAGGAGGCGAACCGGCGGGGTCCAATTTCGACTTTGCGGGACCACTGACCGAAGTCGTTCTACTCGGGAACATCGCCATTCGCACGGGCAAGAAGCTGCTTTGGGATGGCCCGAACATGACCGTAACGAATGTCCCCGAAGCGAACGACTACATCAACCCACCGCGTCGGGAAGGGTGGAGTCTCGGGGCATAGTCGAACAGTGCACAGGCGCGAACAAGCGCCTGTGCAGAATGAAGGCTAGGGTTTGGACGCCTGAATATGGGACGCAATCAAGGCCTCCTTTGCCTCCGCAAAACTTGGCCAGCTCGCGTGTGTCATTCGAGGCTCGTTGATGATGCGCTTCATACCCCGCAGGTTATTGTAGGCGGCATAGACCGACGTCGGCCGGCACGTGTCATCAATGAAGCCGACCGAAACCACTGCGTCCGCATTCGTGCGCGTTGCGAAGTTCATCGCATCGAAGTACCGCGCTACCTCCGAAACCTGGGGGTCCGGTACGCCGGCGGCATCCCTCGGTACCAGACGCGGCCAGCCGTTCACTCGGCCCGTGTGCTCGCACATGGCCGGCACATTGGCGGCGAATGCCGTGACACGCGCATCGAGTCCGGCCGCCACAATCGACTGCCCCCCGCCCTGGCTGCTGCCGCACACAATCAGATCCTTTCCATCCCATTCCGGCTGCGCCGTCAGGAAGTCCATCGCCCGAATCAGGCGCAGATACATCCCTAGGAAGTAGTAGGTCTCACGGCTCTCCCGGCCCTGGATGCGATACTCCTTGAGGCGTCCGTTTGCCAACTCGTCATAGTAGGCCTTCGGCTGGCCATTCAGGATCCCATGCGCGTTGATATCGAGCGCCAACAGACCTTTGGCGGCGTAGTCGATAGGCTTGTTGGAACTACCCACGCCCGCCCCATGAACCAACAGGAGCGCCGGGGCACTTCTCGCGGCCACGCCTTTCGGACGCGCGAAGTAGCCCGACACCGGCGCCCCGCCCAGGCAATCCAGTTTGAGGTCAAAGCACTCGACTTCTTCCTTCGACGAGCCAATCGGCGTCAGATGCTCGTTCATGGGGATCTTCGCCAGTTCCGCTTTCTTTCCGTCCCAAAATGCGTCGAAATCGTCAGGAACCGGCAGGCTGGGTTTGATGTCCAACGGGTCAATTCCCGCGCCCGCCAAGGCCGTGATCGTCTCTCCGCTCGGTTCCACGAACGTGAACGTGCACCGCAGGAATCCCGGAGTGTCCAGTGTGCCTGTCACCCGTGCGGGCTCATCGGAGAACTCAAGCGTCCCTTGGCCGATCACCACCTCTCCATCGTTTGTCAGGACATACGAGACGTCTCCGCTGGTCACCCATTCATACCCGCGCATCAGCGAGACCGAGAATGTGACCCGCTCGTTCACGTGATAGAGAGCGTCTGCTCGATCTGTCGCCACATTGAGTGTATAGCCTTCCTGTCCTAACGCGGGTATGGCCAGTAGCAGTAGCACCAAGACTGGGCACAGGACCTTGTTTCTCATCTGTTGCTTCTCCGTCAGGATTTCCACTTGCTGTTCCTAAGACATCCGGCGATTCGGCCTATGAGTAACGACACAAATAGCGCGGACGTGTTCGATGCCGGAATTCAGAATAATCAGACCCCATTGCCTGGACGCGATATGCAGAACGAATGGGTCGGTATCAGCTTATCCTATCCTTCTATTCTCAAGAACTTAGCCCGCTGTCCAGGGGCATCCGCGAACAAGGTGGCCGGTCGTGTCTTCGCTCTACTCCTCTGCAATCAC
>JBHEKO010000671.1:0-9792 GCA_041859475.1 Candidatus Hydrogenedentales bacterium | reverse complement strand
GCGTTCACGCGAAACAACGAGCAGGCATTCGTGATGCGCAGTGCGGACGACGGGGCGAGTTGGAGCGCGCCCGTGGAGATCTCGGAGGCATTGAAGCAGGTTGCGTTTCCGTGGACGCGCGTGGGTACGGGGCCGGTCAACAGAATTCAGATGCAGAGCGGGCGCTTGGTATTGCCGGTGTGGTTGAACGACAAGATTGGCTCGAGCTACCGCTCGGCTTGCGTGTTCAGCGACGACCACGGCGTGACGTGGCACGCTGGCGGGCTTGTGCCGGATAGCGTGCCGGGCTGCAACGAGTGCACGGTGGCGGAAACGGAGCCGGGCGTGTTGTGCATGAATCTGCGCAGCAAGAACGATCCGAAGCGGCGGGCCGTGGCGTGGAGCAGGGACGGGGGAATGACGTGGACAGACCCGGTGTATGACCACGCGCTGATCGATCCCGTTTGCCAGGGAAGCATGTTGCAGGCGACATTTGAGGGAAAGCCGTGCCTCCTGTTTGCCAATGCATCGAGCACGAAGCGGGAACGCTTGACGGTACGCGCGAGCATGGATGGGGGCAAGACCTGGACGGAAGGCATTGTCTTGTGTGCAGGCCCGGCGGGCTATTCGTGCCTGGCGGTCGCGACGGAGGGGGGTGTTGCGTGCTTGTATGAGGCGGGGAAGGAAACGTACCGCGAAAAGATCGTGTTCGAGACGCTACCCATTCGCGAGGCGGTGGAAGGGGGGCGTCCGGCTCCACTTGTGGAACCGGGGGTGGCGCTGACGTTCGACGATGCGCACGTCGCGGAATGGGTGGCGGCGATGCCGCTGTTCGAGCAGTATGGCGCGCATGCGACGTTCTTCGTTTCGAACTTCGACCAGTTGACGGAGGAGCAGATCGCGGGGCTGCATCGGTTGAAAGACGCGGGGCACGCGATAGGCTGTCACGGGTTGCGGCATCGCAAGGCGGCCGAGTTCGCGCGCGAGACGTCCGCGGAACAGTATGTGGCGGATGAGGTCACTCCCGCGGTAAACCTCATGGTGAACGCAGGACTGCGCCCGACGGCATTCGCGTATCCCAGCAGCAACAACGACGCGGCAACGGACGAGGCGCTGCTGCGGGTGTTTCGTCACCTGCGCACCGGGGCATCGCTCGTGGAAGGACAACGGCTCGCCGAATGCGATGCGTTGTTTACGCCGGTCGCTGCAGTGTCCGGGCGCGGATGCCTCAACGGCCGCGGCATTGATTCCGCGGGAGAACCGGGCGCTGAGGACAAGCTTGTGCAGATTCGAGAGGCCTTCGCGCGGGCCAAGGAACGCGGCGAGGCAGTTGTTCTGTATGCGCACAAGATTGGGACAGAACCCGGACATCACATTACGCTTCGGGGGTTGGAGCAGGTGCTGAAGGACGCGCGCGAACTTGGGTTGACGTTCTACACGTTCGACCAGTTGCCGTAATCCAGGGAAGCCGCCGATCTCGCTTTACATAAGCACGACGGTCGCTTTGCGCACAGGGAAGGTCTTGCCGCTTCCGGAGGGCTGTGATAGACTCCGCCAATTCGTGTCGGCTCTTCGGGACTGATTGCATGCTCTTCAATTCGTGGGTATTTATCGGGTTTCTTGCCGTTGTTCTGCCGGTATATTTCAGCCTTTCTCACCGATGGCAGAATCGGTTCCTCCTCGTCGCATCCTATTTCTTCTATGGTTGGTGGGACTGGCGTTTTCTTTCGTTGCTGTTTGTCTCAACGATAATCGATTACGTTGCAGCCCGGCTTCTCGATAGGACGAGTGGAACGCGAGCGCGGCGCGCACTGATTCTCACGAGCATCTGCTTTGGCCTGGGCGTCTTGGGGTTCTTCAAGTATTTCAATTTCTTCGTGGATTCGGCTGTAGTTGCGCTGAACAGCCTTGGATGGAACGCTACGGCCCCGCTGCTGAAGGTCGTGCTTCCCGTCGGCGTCAGTTTCTACACGTTTCAAACGATGTCGTACACAATAGACGTCTACCGAAAGAGGCAGGCGGCCTGTACGAGCTTCGTGGATTTTGCGTTGTACGTGACCTACTTCCCACAGCTTGTTGCGGGACCGATTGAGCGCGCTCAGCGACTACTACCCCAGATTCAAGCTCCGCGCCGCGTCAGCCAGGAGCAGATCGCGTCCGGCGCACAGCTCATGCTTTGGGGATTTGTGAAAAAGGTGGCGGTGGCGGACAGCCTTGCGCCGTATGCGGACCGTATCTTTCCGAACCCACAGGATTTCGATTCCGTCACGCTGCTCTTCGGAGTCTATTGTTTTGCATTGCAGATCTACGGGGACTTCTCCGGGTATAGCGACATCGCGCGAGGGATCAGCCGTATCTTGGGTATCGAGTTGATGGAGAACTTCAAGCAGCCGTATTTTGCGCGCAACATCACGGAGTTTTGGCGGCGGTGGCATATATCGTTGTCGACGTGGTTACGCGACTACCTCTACATACCGCTAGGAGGCAATCGAAACGGGGCGGTCCGGCAATACGTCAATCTGCTTTTGACGATGCTCTTGGGCGGACTCTGGCACGGGGCCAATTGGACCTTTGTGGTGTGGGGCGGTCTGCACGGAGTGTATTTGGCGGTTCACAAGTATGTTACGCGCAATCGACGCATCGCCATAGAGCGTGCGCCGGAGACGCCTCGTTCTTGGGCGACATATGTGATCATGACGCTGTTCACGTTTCACTTGGTGTGCCTGACGTGGGTCTTCTTTCGCGCGGGCGACTTTCGCGTCGCTCAAGTTTATCTATGGAGACTCTTCGCAGGTCCGTACCGCCTTGCAGGAAATCGAGACGCATCGCTGGCCGGACTGGAGGACTCGCTGCTCTTCTACGGGGTGCTTGTGTTTGCCGTCGATTTCGCATGCTGGCGGGGCAATCGCGAGAGTCCGCTGACGGAGCGGCATACGTGGTGGAAGCGCGGGCTGGTCTATGGGATAGCGTTAGTGATCTTGGCGTACGTGCGGGAGAAGACAGGTGGCACGTTTATCTATTTTCAGTTTTGACTCGCTAGCCGAGAGGCCGCGGTTGACCAGAGCGGGCTGGCTTGCTCTCGGGCTGTTCCTGGTGGTGCGGATTCTGTTGGAGATGCGGCCGGTCCACGTATTGAACTACTCGGAAGACGACGGGTACACGGCGTTCACCGAACGCGAACTCCGGGTTCGGCTCGGCGGGCAGGTGCATCCCAAAGTCGTGGTGTTGGGCACCTCTCGACTGGATACAGCGCCGTTCACCGAATTGCCCGCGAAGTTGGGGATCAAACGAGATGAATTCATAAACCTCTCGCAAGCGGGCAACACATTTTGGATGAATGCTGCATTCTTGCGGAGAAATCCGGGCCTATTGCGCGACGCACGTGTCGTCATTATGGATCTTCTTCCCTATCAGATCCGGCACCACGTGTGGATATTTCCTGAGAATGACGAGATGTTTCTGAAGTTCAGTACTCTCGGCGAACGGCTTCGAGTGTCGGACCCCGAGAAGCGCATTGCCGCGCTGACGGATTGGGTGCTGCTCACAGGATCGGAGACTCGGCAACCGAGGGGGTGGAGACAGGGCCTAGCCTATTCAATTCGCCCGCCGGAGGAATTCGAGGAGGCGCTTCGCCTGAGGGTGACACACACACAGTTGGAAGCGCGAAAGCAAGGAGAGCGGAGGGAGATCGAGAAGCTGCAATTGTACTTATCGACTTTGTATTTTCCGGGCACTCCGGTCGCGGCAAACCAGTTCACGGCCCTAAACAGCCTCGCCGGGCTTGTCCCCGAGGACTGCCGTATCATTTTTGTGATGTTCCCCATTTCCGAGCAGCTGTTGGGGTATTTCCTTGAAGACGAGGCGAGGTCGGCCGCGTTCAGTGAGTTCAAGGAATTGGTGGGCCGAATGGAAAGGCCAAATGTGAGCGTGCTGTGGGACTTGGAACCTTCTTCCAATGCGTTTGACGGGGAAGATTATCTTGACGGCATTCACTTCACGGCAACCGGCTTCGAGAAAGCAGAAGAAGCCCTCGCGGAGGCTGTTCGGAAGGAGTTTCCCGGGGGGGTGTAGTGAACCCCGGCGTTTCGGCGAAACGCCCCACCTCTTTGCGAAATGTCTGTGCCTTTTGTCGGAGTCTGCTCCTGTCAGAACGTCAGCGCGGCGGCGATCAGCATCCCGAAGCCCATGGCGAGTTTTGCGAAGACGCCGGCGACTTTGCCGAGGGCGGCGCCGAGGCCGGTCCAGAGGGCGTGGCCGACTTTCTTTTCCATTTGGATGTATTCGTAGAGGAAGGCTCCGAGGAAAGCTCCGAGGCAGGCGCCAATGAGGGTGCCAACGAGGGGGATGGGGATCAGGGGCGTGAAGAGGATAGCCCCGAGAATGCAGCCGACGAGGGCGGCGACTATCGTTCCTTTGCCTCCGCCGAATTTCTTCGCGCCGTAGCCCGCGGCGAGGGTTTCGAGGACTTCGCCGGTGATGGCGAGTGCGAGCATAATGGCGAGGCCCTGCCAACCGAAGTAGTCGAATCCGCTGAAGGCCCAGGCGCAGGCCATCGCGGCGAGGATGATCCAGTTGCCGAATAGGCCTAGCAGGTCAAGGACAAGGCCGGTGAGAACGGCGATTCCAAACAAGACCCATCCGAAAGCGATGAGAATGGTCATCAACACAGTATTGTTCCTTCCAAGTTACGCGTAGCCGGCCTCGGCGATGTAGCCGCGGAGGGTGGTCGCGGCGGCGCGCATTTCTTCGAGCATGGCGTCGCGCGAGGAGACTTTGTATTCGAAGTGCAATGAGATGGGTCCCGCAAAGCCTGCGGCGCGGACGATCTTGAGGGCCTCGACGGTTTGCACGCAGCCTTTGCCGAGAGGGGTCCATTTCACGGCATTGCTTTCCCATGAGAAATCTTTGACGGCCATCATTTTGACGTAGGGCGCAAGCAGTCTGACGTTTGTGCGCCATGCTCCATAGGCGCCTTCCGCGGTGGCGTGGGCGACATCCAGATTGGAGCCGATGCTGTCCATGCCGAGCGCCGTGACCATGCGATGGAGGTCCCAGAGGGGGCCTGCGACATTGTAGTCTCCGGAGTGGTTGTGGTACCCGCCGACCATATTGAAGGAGGCCAGGATTTCGCCGAGACTCTTCAATTCCTGGGTATAGGTGTCGAGTTCCTTCAGGATGTCGCCATCCGGGGTGTATTTGTGGTTGCCGATGCGGGCGTAGCGGATGCCGAGCTTGGAGGCCGCTTCGAGGATCGGCTTCGCATCAGGGTCGGCGCCGCTTTTCAGGTCGGTCGTGATCATCTGGACGTCGATGCCTTCCGCGCGGATCGCTTCGACAGCGCGGGGCAAGTAGGCGGCGACGCTGGCGGGCACGACGTGGCCGCCCGCGCGGACGGTGAGATCGAGTCCATCAACGCCGAGCGCTTTGGCAGTCTTGGCCAACTCCGCGTAGTCCTCGATGAAGTGCAAGTGTTTCGAGAAGACGCAGACGGAGGGCGTTGCCGGGGGTTGCGCTGACACGCGGGGCCCGAAGGCAAGCGTAGCACTTGCCGCGGCGGCCGCGGTCAGGAAACGGCGTCGTGTAATTCCGGTCATCCACCCTCCTTGGGCTGCAAGAGCAGCCGCACCGGCGCATCGGGCGTCACGGAGACAGGGATTCCCTGCCTAAGCTGCTCGCCCGATAAGATGCCGGAATCCGTGGTAAAGGTTGCATCGGGTTTTACGGTAAACCATTCGGGGAACTGATTGAGGCGCGGATAGTCGGAGGGCATGTGTAAGTTCTCGGCGTGGCGAGGTTTATCGAAGCGGAGCTTGCCCTGCCAAGGCCAATCGGATTCGATGACGGCGTGGAGCGCGCCGTTGGCGCCGCGGACGGCCCCGAGACGCAGATCGGCGCGCCAGGGTTCGAGCCACGTGCCTTGGCTCTTCCACAGGGCATACATGAGGGCGGTGCGGGCGAAGTTGCCGTCGCCGTGCCAGCCTTCAATGACGCCGGTGTCGCGGGGCTTTTCGAGGAGTTTGTTTGCGGTGAACTCGGCCCAATCGATGGCCTCGGGAATGGGCATGCGATTGATGAGGTTAATGCCGCCTTCGAGGGAATCGGCGTAACCGTCGGAGCTTCCGTTTTCCCAGAGGTATTCTTTGTTCTTCGGGAGGTTGGTGAGCACGAATGTCACGGCGTCGCGATACTTCTCGACGCCGTCGATGTCGGCGACGACGAGGAATGCGTTGTAGTTGTAGCACCAATTATCCGTGCGGTCCTGGGATTTCACTTCGCCGGTCTTGGGGTTGAAGAGACTGAAGAGGAGGCCGTTTTCATCGCGGGCAACTTCCAGAATGCGGTCGAGCATGCGGTGCATTTCGGGCTGCCACGCCTTGAGCTTTTCCGGGTCCGTTTTCGAGGCGATGTAGTAGGCCTCGGAAAGGCCATTGACGACTTCGCAGCCGTGGTCGTCGAGACGGAGTTCGTCGGCCTGGGACGGCGGATGGTGCAGGAGGAAGAAGTCGCCGAGGGCGAAGACGTGCTGGCGGTAGACGTCGTTGCCGGTCATCCAGTACATGCGGGAATAGCACTGGAGGAGATCGCCGCAGACTTCGTGGGATTTGGATGGGAGCACGCCGGCTTCCGTTTGTTCCGCGCCGTTCTTCCAGATGTCGTCCAGGAGTTCGAGCATGCGGATGGACCACGGCGTTTCGCCGAGTACTTCCGTCACGGGGATGAGGCCGTCCTTCGCGTATTCGCTGGCCCCGAAGATGATGTCGTTGAGCACGGGCTGCGGTGCGAGGAAGCCTTTGGAGGCGAAGTCGTATGTGTCGGGCAAGCGGTCGAGGCGGTTGCAGAGGCGTTGTTCGGTGGCGAGCATGTCTTTCATGCGGCCGTCAAAGAGGGGGCGGTTCGTGTAATACGCGGAGAGGACCATGAAGGGGTAGTTGTCCGCGGCCGAATCTTTCGCGTTCCAGTAGAAGTCCTTGGAGAGGTTGCGCGGGATAAGGCCAGTCTCCGGGTCGGCGTGTTGCAGCCAACCGTCCACGAGGCGCCAGCAGCCGATGAGGGCGCGGCGGGCTTTTTCGCCATTCTCCGATGCCTGTTGCCACGGGTCTTGCGCGCAGGCCGCGGTAGCGACGCCGAGGGCGACGATAAGGGCCGCGGTCACGTTGCGAATGGCGATCATGATTTCTTCCCCCCCACTTTCGACGTTGCCTTGGATTTGGGCTTGGCCGCTATTTTAGCTTTTGGTTTCGGTTTGGAGGTGGGTTTCTTTTTTGCATCGCTTGACGAGGCCTTGGTCTTTGCGACGGTCTTCGCGGCAACGGACGCCGTAGCGGCCTTCTTCTTTGGGGCTGCTTTGGGTTTCGGGACGGCGGCATCGGAGACGGGCGCAGGAATCAACTCGCGGATGGGGTGCGCCTTGATCCATTCCACGATGGGTTGCTGCACTTCGGCTGGGCCGTTGGTCGAGACAGCCAGGTCGATGTGGTTGTAGTCGGAGGAGTGCCCGTTCTCTTTGGACAAGACGAGGAACTTCTTGTCGGGGTTGGGCAGGGCATCGAAGAAGGCGCGGGCGCGGTTCTGCGGGATGAATGGATCGGAACGTCCGAACAGGGCGAAGAGCGGCGTCTGCAATTCATTCAAACGCGCGGGTATGTCGAGCGCACCGCCGCACATGGTCCACGATTGGGTAGAGGCCCACGCGTTCATTTGCCCGCCGATGTGGGGCAAAGGCAATTCCATGGCGTGATAGACCTCGGCTGCGCCGATGCTCTTGTCGGTGTTGTCCCAGTTGATGGGGAGCAGGCGCACCTTGAACTTGCGGCTGCTGATGAGTGGGGTCAGGGCGCGGAACGCGTTCGCCATGAAGCCGTGCACATATTGGGCGATGGCGACGAGGAACGAGTGGCTCTTGTGGCGGACGCCGCCGAATCCGATGGGCGCGCCGAGGGTGACGGCGCTCGCGAGGCGCGCGTTGCCGAAGCGCAGCTCGTAGGCGTAGAGGAGCATGCCGCCCATGGAGTGGCCGATCCAGTGGACCTTGTCGTAACCAGTTGCTTTGGTGATGCGATCGAGGACCGCGGGAATGTCGCGGAGAAGCAGGTCGTCCATGGTGGCGTCGAGGTTGCTTGCGCCGGGAGGGGGCACGGCCGTGGAACAGGCGCGCAAATCGACGAGCCAGCAGTCGTATCCGGCTTCAACGAGGGCGTCCGTGATGGAAGCGTGAGCCGGGAGGAGGAAGTTGTAGTGATTCGTGGCGAGCCCGTGGCAGAGGAAGACGGGTTCGCCCTGACCATTTGCGGGGGCGCGGCGGTAGAGATAGAGCGTCCAGCCGTCTTCGGTGACGACGGTGTGGATTTCAGAGGCAATAACCGGGGCACGGTATCGCTTCTGCAATGCGCGGAGATAGGAATTGAAGGCGAGCACGACGATTAGGATGACAACGATGATAGCGAGAATGACGGATACGCAAGTCATGACTGCTCCCCCGGCGGACGAACTGCCGCCAGATACGACTGAATCGATTCGGCCAACTTCGTATTGAATCCGGGAAGAGCGGCAATCTCTTCCACGGTGGCGCTCTGGACTTTAGCCAAGGACCTGACGCGGGTCAACAGGAGCTTGGCGCGCTTGGGCCCGACGCCGGGGATGTTGGTGAGGAGGGTGGCGAGGGTAGACTTGCCGCGGCGCTTGCGGTGATAGGTAATCGCGAAGCGATGGGCCTCGTCTCGAATGCGCGCAAGGTAAAGCACGACGGGCGAATTCTGAGGGAGGATGACGGGGTTGGCGCGCCCGGGGAGGAAGAAGCGTTCGGGCGAATGGCCGCCTTCTTCGAGCGCGCGCGATTTGGCGATGCCGGCGGTGTCGAGGTCTTCGATGCCCAGGTCCTTGAGCACGGTGGTAGCCACGCCGAGCTGGCCTTTGCCGCCGTCGATGAGGACCAGGTCGGGCAGGTCGCTTTCTTCGATGGCGCGTTTGAAGCGGCGCAACAGGATTTCGCGCATCATGGCGAAATCGTCTTGACCCTCGACTTGCTTGACGGCGTAGTGGCGGTAACGCGCCTTCGCGGCGGCGCCGCCTTCGAAGACCACCATCGAACCGACGGCCATCGTGCCTTGGATGGTGGAGATGTCGAAGCACTCGATGCGGTTGGGGGTCTTCTTTAGATTCAATTTCTCTTTAACCTGCGCGAGGAGGTCGCGATTCGCGCGGTCGGCCATGCGTTTTTCTTCGAAGCCGATGGCGGCGTTGCGCGAGGCGAGATCGGTGAGGGCGGTCTTCTCGCCGCGCTGGGGCCAGTGCACAAGCACCTTGGAGCCGCGGCGTTCGGAGAGGATCTCGGCCAGCGCGTCGGCGTCTTCGAGGGGCAACGGGATGAGGATCTCCGCCGGGGGCTCGGGCATTTCGGAATAGTATTGGAACAGGAAGGAACTCAGGACTTCCTCGATGGGGGTCTCGCGTTGATTGAAGGAGAACGAGCGCCCTCCGTTCATCTTGCCGCCTCGGAAGAACAGAACTTGCAGCTCGACAAAGCGGCCTTGCGTGTGGAAGCCGAAGACGCCGCTTCTGTCGTGCATGAGTCGGTTCGTGTTGACTACGCTCGGGATGTTCTTCCGATTCTTGCTCGACACTGCTTCGCCTGTCATGGTCCGGACGCAGCATCGCGAGAAGCAGACCTCCGGTTAGATGTCCATGAAGTCTCAGAAACAGTCGCGGGGGAACATCCTGTCATTAAACCCGGGGATGCTGGGGCCAATGAGCTCATTCGGCGTCTTGAAACATCAGACTCGGCTCTTCGAATGCCCCCGGCCGACAGCCGGAAAC
>JBHEKO010000740.1:0-38928 GCA_041859475.1 Candidatus Hydrogenedentales bacterium | reverse complement strand
CTGAGTGCGGAGACGTACAAGCGGGCGAATTCGTCGACGACGGCGAAGCAGGATACCGAGGCGTACAAGTCATGGGCCAAGGCCCACGCCGATCAGTACAAGAACTACCAAGGCAAGGCGAAATCGGGATCGTCGACCCGCAGGACGAAATCGACCGCGGGCAGCCGCCCGGCTCGGAAGCGCGATGTGGCCTACACGCGGTTTGGGGTCGAGGTAGAGGCACCCAAGAAGGCGCGGAAACAGCGCAGTCACGCGCCGACGAGTCCGTACTGGCAGGAATAGCCGCGGCTCCGCGCGCGAATCACTCCAATCCGTACTTCTTGATCTTGTATTGGAGCGTGGTGCGTTTGATGCCGAGGTGGTCGGCGGCTTTGGTCTTGTTCCAGCGAAACCGTTGCAGGGCCGAGGCGATCATTTCGCTTTCGAGTTGGTCGGTGCGTTCGATGAGCGAGGCGGAATCGGGGGCGATCGTGAAGATGGGTGGCGAGTCTTCGCGAATCGAGAGCATGTCTTCGGGGATTTCGCCTAAGGTGATAGTCGGTCCTTCCGCAAGTACGACGGCGCGTTCGAGGATGTTTTCCAACTCGCGCACGTTGCCTGGCCAGGGGTATTGCATGAAGAAGGTCATGACCTCGTCTTCGACGCCGGTGACGTTCTTGCCGGTTTCCTGGCTGAAGCGCTTGAGAAAGAGGTCGACCAAGGCGGGGATATCGTCGATGCGGTTCTTCAAGGCATCGACGCGGATGGAAAAGACGTTGAGCCGATAGTAGAAGTCTTCGCGAAAGGAGCCGGCCTTGATGGCTTCGCGCAGGTCGCGGTTCGTGGCGGCGACGATACGCACATCGACTTTTACGGGGACGGTGCCGCCGACGCGTTCGAATTCCCCTTCCTGCAATACGCGGAGCAGTTTGGTTTGGATGTTGGCATCGATCTCGCCGACTTCGTCGAGGAAGAGGGTGCCGGTGTGGGCGCGTTCGAAGCGGCCGGCGCGCTGACCGACGGCTCCGGTGAAGGCGCCGCGCTCGTGTCCGAAGAGTTCGCTTTCGAGAACGCCGGGGGCAAGAGCGGCGCAGTTCAGGGCAACGAAAGGCCGGTCGTTGCGGGGGCTCGCGTCGTGGATGGCGCGTGCGACCAATTCTTTGCCGGTGCCGCTGGGTCCGGTGATCAGGACTGAGCTGCGGCTTGCACCGATCTTCAGAATCATCTTTAGGAGCTGCTTGGTTTCGCTGCTTTCGCCAACCATCTTGCGGTCGCCGGAATCGAGGATGCGCTTGCCTTCGGTGGGCCGGGTGGTTGCGCGCGATTCGCCGACGATTTTGTCGACTTTGAGTTCGATTTCATCCATGCGGAACGGTTTTTGGATGAAGTCGCGCGCGCCCATGCGCATGGCGTCGACGGCGGTTTCGATGGTGGCGTAGGCCGTGGCGAGAATGACGGGGCTTTCGATGGCGGCGGCGCGGGCGGCGCGCAGCACGGCGAGGCCGTCCTTGCCGGGCATTTTCAGATCGGTGATAACGACGTCAAAGGCTTGCTCTTGAAGCAATTGGATGGCCTTTTCGCCGTTGGACACGGCGGACACGTCGAACCCGCGGTCTTTGAAAATGCCTTCGAGGAAATGCCGCATGCCCGGTTCGTCGTCTACGACGAGCATGCGCCGAGCAGAATCCTGTTTCTCCACACCAAACCTCGCTAAATGAATCACCCCGACCCCAAATGACTGTACCACTAAGACTTGTATGCGTCAAACTCGGGGTGTGCGCCTGTGGTGGTGTGAGGGGAGGGGATGCTGGCTGGAAGCCGACGGTACACAGGGGGATGCCGGCTGGAAGCCGGCGTTACAAAGGGGATGCAGGCTGGGGAATGAAGCGGGAGTTAGTCTCCGAAGAGTTTTTTGAAGTCGTCGACGCTGGGGGTCGATTGTTCGGAGGTTCCGAAGAGACCTTCAAAGGCGTTGCGGGCCGAGGATGAGGGGTCTTTGGGATCGGCGGAGACGCCGGATTTCTTGAAGTCGAAGTCGTCGCAGAAGTTTGCGCCGGCTTTGTCGCCGACCCAGTCGGTGGTGCCGACGGCGCATTGGTTGTGCTTGGCGGGCTCGTAGAAGCGGCAGTTGAGGCAGCAGTGAAGGTAGGCGGAGCAGCCTTCGCAGTATTCCTTTACGCCGGGGACTTTGGTCTCGCTGACCCATTCCCGGCGGCACTTGTGGCAGAGTCGCATGGCGTACCTCGATGGAGTGTGGTGGGGGGTATGATGCAGGTTTTGGTGGGGGGAAGTCTATTGGAGTCAGGAGTCAGGAGTGCGCGCGGTCAGGACATGGGTTACTTTCTGGGCCGAATTGTCTCGAGGTAGTTGTTTTCGGGGTGGGGTCTGGGTAGTGTCGTTGGGGTTTGTGAGACGCGGTGCGCGGGTTGGATTGTCCACAACGGGGGTACGGTTCTATGCACGGTTGGGTTTCGCTCAATATAGTCATCATGGTCGTGTATATCCTTGGGATCGTGGCTATTGGGAGTTTGTTTGCGCGGCGGCAGAAGACGGCATCGGACTTCTTTCTTGCGGGGCGGTCATTCAAGTGGTTTCCCATCGCGCTGTCGGTGATTGCGTCGGACTTGAGCGCGGTCAGTTACATGGGCGCACCGGCGATGTCGTTTCAGAAGGATTTGCGTTACGCGCTGACCATTCTGATTCTTCCCTTCGCGGTGGTGTTTGCGGTACTTGTGGTCGTACAGGTTTTTTACCGCTTGAAGGTGTATACGGCGTACGAATATCTGGAACGCCGGTTTCACGTGAGTGTTCGTTCGTTGGCGGCGCTATTGTTTTTGCTGAACCGCGGCGGGTGGCTGGCGTGCGTGATCTACACGCCCGCGTTGGCGTTGTCGGTGGTGACGGGGGCGGACCTTGTGTTTTGTATTTTGATGATGGGCCTGCTGACCACGCTCTACACGACGTTGGGCGGTATCGAGGCGGTGATCTGGTGCGACGTGATCCATTTCTGCGTGCTGACGTTCGGGATCGTGGTTGCTTTGTTCTTCATCCTCTATGACTTTGGTGGAGACATGGGGAGGATCTGGTCGATTGCGGCAGAAGGGGGCCGGACGCAGATGGCGAGTTTCGATTGGAGTCTGAGCGCGGAATTCACGGTGTGGGGGCTGATCGCCATGAGTCTCGTGAACAATGTGTCGTCATACGGCGTCGACCAGGTGATCGTGCAGCGGTATTTCACGGCGAAATCGATGAAGCACTTGATTAAGAGCGCGGTGGGACAGGCGATCCTCGTGGTCCCGGTGACGCTGGGATTGTACCTGATAGGGACGATGCTTTTTGCGTATTACCATGAGCACGAAGAGATGATGGCATCGTTGCTGAGTCTGGATCCGGGCAACCCTGTAAAGGCGACGAACCGGGTGTTGCCGCATTTCATCACGCATGGGATGCCCGTAGGGATTTCCGGGTTGTTGATTGCGGGCATCATCGCGGCGACGATGGGGAGTTTCAGTTCGGGGTTGAATTCGGTGACGACGGTTGTGGTGATGGATTTCTACAAACGGTTTCTTCACAAGCCATGGAAGAGCGAGACGCACTATTTGCGGGCCGGGCGTGTGGGGACCGTTGTTCTGGGGTTCGGCGCGACGGGAGCGGCGTTTTGGGTTGGAAGCCTGGGAACGATATTGGAGATGACGGGGAAGATCACCAGCTTTCTCGTAGGTCCGGTGGTCGCGATGTTCTTGCTGGGGGTAATGAGCAAGCGCGCGAATTCGCCGGGGGTATTGTTGGGAACGGTCGCGGGGATGGCCGTGGTGGTGTACAAGAGTTCGAGCATTGACTGGTTGTGGTGGGGGATCGTCGGGATGGTGGTGAGTATGGTCGCGGGGTATGTGTTTAGTGTGGGGTGGTCGTTGGTGAGAAGTGAGAAGTGAGAAGTGAGAAGTGAGAAGAATAGGACCGATCCGGCGGATCCGGCCGATCAGTCTTATCGAGAATTGAAAGAGGGGCGATCATGAGGTGTTTCGCGAAGCGGTTGGCAGTAGCAGCGATTTCGGCTTGCATTCTCGTAAGTGCCGCGAGTGCGGAGTCGTGGCGGGGCGTGCATGTGATGGCGTGGGGACCGGCGGGGGGCGACGATGGGTTGCCCGTGCTGAAGCGCGCTATCGATGAGGTGCTTGTACCGTTGGGCGTGAACGTCCTCGTCTACGAGGTCGGGTACAACTTCGAGTTCGAGTCGCACCCCGATATGCGGTTCGACAAGGCGATGACGAAGGCGGGGGCGCGGGATTTGGCGCAGTTTTGCCGCGAACGGAAGATTCGTTTGATCCCGCAGTTCAATTGCCTTGGACACCAGTCGTGGGTGAAGGGGAGCATGATCTTCCCGTTGATGGCGAAGCATCCCGAGTTCGAGGAAGTGCCGGATTTCCCGGAAGCGAAGCGCGCAACGACATTGAAGAACTGGTGTCCGTCGAATCCGGATGTGTATCCGATAGTCTACGATTTACTTGATGAGCTTGCGGACACATTTCAGTCCGATGCGATTCACGTGGGCATGGACGAGGTGCTTGTGTTCGCGAGCCCGAAGTGTCCGAGGTGCGCGGGAAAGAACCCTGCGGAGTTGTTCGCGAAGGCGGTGAATGACCTTCACAGGCACATTGTGGGCGAGCGCAAGCTGACGATGCTGATGTGGGGCGACCGGCTGCTCGACAAGGCCGACAAGAATTCCGGGGACGGTTGGGAGGCGAGCGACAAAGGGACGGCTCCGGCCATCGATCTGATACCGAAGGACATCGTCGTCTGCGATTGGCATTACTCGATGCAGATGGACTATCCCTCGGTGCGGTTGTTTCAGGAGAAGGGATTCCGCGTGTGGCCCGCGAGTTGGAAAGACAGCAAGGCGGCGCTGGCATACGTGGAATGCGCGCACCGCGAGCCTTCGGAGAAGATGCTCGGGTACTTGGCCACGTCGTGGGTGATCCGGTCGGGGGACTTTGCGCAGGCGTTGCTGGGAGAGGGGGATCCGGAGGCGTTGAAAGACAGGGCGCAACCGGCGGCGGATTCGGCGAAGGCATGTCTGAAGTGGATGCAGGAGAACGGGAAGTAGGGGCAATTGCCTGGAAGCCCTCGATTTGCGGAAGACAAAACGCGGCAGACGTTGCGTCTTTGAAGGATAGCGCACAACCGCTGGCGGAGTCGTGGCTTGCGAAATGGAAACGCTTCGCGGGGTGTTCCGACTGACGCCATCCTTTGTGTGTTGAGCCCAATAGGAGCGCCTGCTGTTTGGGGCTTGGAAGGAGATCCTGCCATGCGAGACACGTCACCCCTCATCCGAAAAGTCCTGCTTGTCGCGGTGCCGCTTGCGATGTTGGCCGGTTCGTGCACGCCTGGGGGCACGATTGAAGTCGGGCCCATCCGCGTCACGCAGACCATCGGCGAATCCACGTTCTTGCGCAGCATCTTCCTTCCGAAGGGAGGAGTGCCTGTCGTGTGGTCGGACGACTTCTGCGAGATTCCGTCGGAGCAGGAACTTCAAGAACAGGTGTTGACCGTGGGTGGGGTGGACCTGAGCAGCTTCATTCGGTTGAGTGGTCTAAACCTCGTCAACACGCATATTGTGGCGACGACCGGCGACTTCAACTTCATGACGAGCATGACGGTGCGGTTCGTTCCCAAGCCGGGCGCCGGGGATCCGGTGGTCTTGGGAACGGCAAGCAATGCTGGAGGGCTCGGGACGGAGATTGTGCTCGTGCCGCCCCAGCCGGTCGATTTTCTCGACCTGATTCGCGCGAATGACGCGAGCGCGGCGATCCAGTGCCCGAAACTCGAGTACACGGTGACTTTCTCGGGGCCGCCTGCATCCGACGTGGATTACCGGGCCGAGGTGACCGTGGACGGTTACGTGGACGTGGGGCGCCTTTAAGTGGCCGCGTTACGGCCCGCCGCGCGCACCCCTTATCATCGTGAGCCTAGACAGTTCACTAATTTGTAGTTGAGGCTGGGCAAGTCGAGCGCGTATGCTCTTGCGTGTTGGGTATTGGGCAAGGGGGTAACCGCAGTGCAGCAAGCCTTTTTGGTGTGTCGTTCGGCGCGCGGGGACGTGCGGCGGATTCCCGTCGGCGCGAGCATAACCGTGGGCCGCTCGGTGGATTGCGGGTGCGTGATCGACGATGCGGCGGCGTCGCGGCGGCATGTTCGCATCAGCGCGTACAAGGGCCTGTACCGTTGGAAGGACCTGGGTAGCACGAACGGGACCATGTACAACGGGGTGGAGCACGGCGAGGGCGAGCTCAAGCACGGAGATAAGCTGCAAATCGGCGAGGCCGTAATCGAGTTCGAGATTGAGTCGCAGGGGGATGACGATAACCTCGGCGCCTCGACGATGATCCAGGAATCGCTAGTGGACTGGAAAGACAGCGGGGCGCACGCGCTGAAGGAGGAACGTCCGGAGAAGTTGCTGCGCGCGGTCTATTCGGTGATGAGCGAGATTGCGTCGAATTACGAGCCGTGTCCGTTGGTGGACCGAATCCTCGAGACGACGATGAAGGCGGTCGATGCGCAGCGTGGCGTGGTGATTTTCGCGGCGGAGGAAGGCGAGGGCCTGATGCCGTGTCCGGTGTGCAAGAAGTTTCACGCGATCGAGAACGGGAGACTGAAGCACATTGAGGAGCATGAGTTTCGCATCAGCAGCACGGTGGCGCACCGGGTGTTGTCGCGCGGGGAAAGTCTGTTGATTCAGGACACGGGCGGGCCGGGGGAGGTGAATCCCACCGAAAGCATCGTGTCGCTGAAGCTTCGATCCATCATTTGCGCGCCGCTCAAGGGGAAATACGGGATTCTCGGAATCTTGTATATGGATAGCGACCGCGCGAACCAACAATACACGCACGAGGATATGCTGCTGTCGACGGCGGTGGGAAACAGTGCCGGGTTGGCGCTGGAGAACGCGCGGATGCACAGCCAGATCCTGGAGAAGTATCGGACGGATCAGGAGATCGAGCACGCATGGGCGATCCAAGAGGGTTTTCTCGTGCATGTGTGGCCGGAGGACGACACGCGGTTTTCGGTGTGCGGGGAGATGCGGCCGGCAAAGACGGTGGGCGGGGATTTTTACGATTTTGTCAGACCCGACGAGAATCACGTGGGGTTGCTCATTGGGGATGTGAGCGGCAAGGGGGTGCCCGCCGCGTTGACGATGGCGCAATTGCTGGCGGAATTCCGGTTGTGCGCGCGAGGCGAGTCGTCGCCGACGAAGGTGTTGCGGGCCTTGAACGATGGGCTGGTGGCCCGAAGCCGGTTTGGGACGTTCTGCACGCTGTTTTACTTGTTGATCGATTTGGAGACGGGGGAGTTGCGTTGCAGCAATGCGGGTCATCATCCGGCCATCGCGGTAGGAAAAGATGGCGTGCGCGTCTTTGGGAATGCGAGTGGGCCGCCGGTGGGGGTGTTGCCGGAGGCGGAGTGGAGCGACAGCGAGCACCGGTTGAATCCGGGAGAGTCGGTGCTTCTGTATACGGACGGGATCGTGGAGGCGCACCGGAATTCGACGATGGACAAGGACAGCGCGCCGGAAGAGTTTGGCATGGAGAAACTGTGCGAAGTCGTGCACAATCTTACCGGACCGCCGAAGGCGTTGATCGAGCGGGTGCACATGGCCGTGCTGGAGTATTGCGAACCGGATGGGCCGCATGACGATTGCACCATGATTGCGCTAAAATATGCAGGCTGACTGGTTGCAGGCAAAGGCGTCGAGGTAGGCAGGAACATGGGCGACGCCGCGAGAAAGCGGGACTTTCCGTGCGAATCCCCGGTGAAATGCAGCGAGCGTGGAGTTGACGAGCGCGTGGAGCGAGAGGACATCCGAGTCGAGTTGGCGTCGGACCCGAAGCTGTTGCGGTCCGTGCGAGCGCTGGTGCGCGCCTATTTGACGTCGTCGGGCGTCGATCCCGAGCGGGTGCCGGAGGTTGTGCTGGGCGTGGACGAGGCATGCACGAACGTCATACGGCATTCGTATGGCGGGCGCCCGGAGGGCAGGTTGGAGCTGACGATGCGGAGTTCGGAGGATGCGGTCGTATTCACGTTGCGCGATCACGGAGACCCCGTTTCCTTGGAGCGTTGCGCGCGGCGCGAGATGAGCAGCATCGATGCCATCGCGCGGGATGGCGGGGGGCTTGGCGTTCAGTTGATGTACCGGATATTCGATAGTGTGAGCTATAGTCCCGGCGACGAGACCGGCAACTGCGTGACGTTGCGCCTAAACCGCCCGTCCACGCGAGCAGAATGCGGTGACCATGGAGCTTGATATTCAACAGTCGGAGCGCGACGGGAAGACGTTCATTACGGTACGGGGCGAGGTGGACCTGTACAGTTCGCCGAAGTTGCGGGAGGCGGTGACGAAGGCGGCCGCAAAGCTCGACGGCGACGTGCATGTGGATCTTCGCGCGGTTCCGTATATGGACAGTTCCGGCGTGGCTACGCTGGTGGAGGGGTACCGGGCCGCAAACGACCACAGGAAGAAGTTGGTTTTGCTGGCTCCGTCGCAAGCGGTGCTGAAGGTTTTGCAGCTTTCGCGGCTTGATTCCGTGTTTACGATTCGCGACGAGGCGTGAGGGGTGTGCGTCGATTGAAGCGCGGAGGCGGTGAATCGGAATGACGGCGCTGGCGATAGCGGCCGGGACGACGGGACGCGCGACCTTGAACGCGTTGCATGCGTATTGCCGCGTTTCGGTGCTGATCGTCGACACGCTCAATTGGGTGTTTGTTCAGCCGCTTCGAGGCCGGGGATTGCGGGTGCGGAGCGCGGTATCGCATTTCGTGGAGTTTGGCGTTAATTCGCTGCCGATCGTGGCGCTCATTTGTTTTCTTGTGGGCGCAATCATTGCCATGCAGTCGGCCTACCAACTGGCGCGTTTCGGGGCCATGCAATACATCGCGAACCTGGTGGGCGTGGCGGCGATGCGCGAGTTGGCCCCGTTGATGACGGCAGTGTTGCTGACCGGGCGCAGCGGTTCCGCGATCACGGCCGAGATCGGCACGATGAAGGTGGCGGAGGAGATCGACGCGCTGGAAGTGATGGGGGTGAACCCCACGAAGTTCCTGGTGGCGCCCAAATTTATCGCGATGCTGTTTGCCATTCCATGCCTGACGGTGCTGGCGACGTTTATCATGATTCTCGGCGGGTACATGCTTACTGTGTTCGTGTTGAAGATCGATTCGGGTATTTACATTGCAAACACGATCAGCTCGTTGAGCATGAAGGATTTCGTCACGGGATTCACGAAGAGCATCTTCTTTGCGCTGGTGATTTGCTGGGTGGGGGTGTATCGCGGATTTCAGGTCGAGGGCGGGGCCGAGGGCGTGGGCCGGATGACGACGTCGTCGGTGGTGACTTCGATTTTTTTCATCATCATCGTCGACCTAATCTTTACCGCGGTGTTCTTCTTCTGACATGGCCAACGATTCCGAATATATCATCGAAGTGGAAGACCTGGTCGTGAAGTACGGCGAGCGGATGGTGCTTGACGGCATATCGTTCAAGGTGCGGCGCGGCGAGGTGTTCGTGATCCTTGGAGGCAGTGGGTGCGGCAAGACGACGTTGCTGCGGAATCTGGTGGGTCTGATGCGGCCGCACTCGGGGCGCATTCTGGTGGAGGGCCGCGACTTCACGGCCATGAGCGATTCGGAGCGCATCGACGTGCGGAAGCGGATGGGGATGTGCTTTCAAGGCGCGGCCTTGTTCAACTCGATGTCGTTGGCGGACAATGTGGCGTTGCCGCTTCGCGAGCACACGAAGCTGGAAGAGTCCACGATATCGATCATGACGAAGATCAAGCTTGAGCTTGTGGGATTGGGCGGATTCGAGGATTATCTGCCGGCGGAGTTGAGCGGCGGGATGAAGAAGCGGGCGGGGCTGGCGCGCGCGATGGCCATGGACCCGATGGCGATTTTCTACGACGAGCCGTCGGCGGGGCTGGACCCGATCGTGGCGGCGGGATTGGACGCCTTGATTCGCAATCTGCAGAAGACCTTTAATCTCACGAGCGTGGTGGTGACACACGAGATCGCGAGCGTGCGGTTGATCGCCGACACGGTCTGCTTGTTGAATAGCGGGCGGATCGTGGAGATGGGGGAACTGGTAGACTTGGAAGCGTCGCAGCATCCATTTGTGCGGCAGTTCTTCGAGCGGCGTCCGGAGCAGGAAGGCGATGACCGGCAGGATTACATCCGGTCGCTGACCGGTGCGCCGTGATGGGAGTAGATAGGCGAAGAGCCGGCTGGAAGCCAGCGGTACAACGCACGAGAAGAATGGCATCCGCCGTTGGGAGAGGAATCGCGATGGTGTACGAGGAACGGCAGGGACACACCCGATAATGCCCGCGCGCAAGCATGACTTCACCGTAACGGAAATCAAGGCAGGGATACTGGTATTCGCGAGCGTTTGCCTGTTCATCGTGTTTCTGGCGGTGATCAATGGGTATCGCCCCAAGCAGGACGTGCAGGTGTTCACCTGCTATTTCAAGGATACGCTGGGGTTGAATCGCGGGGCGGATGTGCGTTTTGGCGGGCTGAAAGTGGGCCGCGTGCGAAGCATCGCGCCGGATAAGGAGAGACTTTCCTACATTCGCGTCGAGGCGGTTGTGCCGAAGGACCTGATGGTGAACCAGGATTCGGTGGCGTATGTGAGCCAGACGACGCTTACGGCGGAGAAGCACCTTGAGATCGCGACCGGCGAGCCCGAATCGGCGCGGCTCGCGAGCGGGGCGGAGATTGCCGTGCGCGAGGGGGATTTGTTCAACCAGGCGGGGCAGGTGGCGGGCAGCATCAAGGACGTGTTGGACGACGTGCAGGCCTTGCTGGGCGTGAAAGACGTGGAGGCGAAGAGCGACGAGGGCGAAGTGACGAGCACGGTTGCGACCTTGTTCGAGGGGTTGGATAAGGCCGTGGAAGAAGGCACGGGGCTCGTAACGGAGACGCGTGACATTGTGGGGTCGAATCGGGAGAGCATCGACGCGGCCATCAAGCGCGTGCAGGATATCGAGAATTCGGCGAATGAGTTGGTCACGCAGCTCAATGAACTGGTGAGCGAGAATCGGGAGAGCTTGAAGGCCTCCTTGGAGAAGGTGCCGACGATCGTGGATCGCGTGGCGGATTTGGCCGAGGACTTGGACGAGATATCGGCGGGGCTTCAGGCGACACTGGATCAGTCATCCAAACTGGGGGCGACGGCCAACGAGGCGTTGACCGACTATCGGCCGATCATCGAGGATACGGTGGTGGACTTGCGGCAGACGGTCCGTCACTTGCGGGACTTCTCGGAGACCATCGCGGAAGAGCCGCAGGCGTTTATTCGCGGCGCGACGCCGCGTGGCCGTAAGGGAGAGTAGTCAGGAGTCAGGGGGAGAGAGTAGTCAGGAGTCAGGAGTCAGGAGTGGGAAGTGGGAAGTGGTGAGGTAGGAAGTGGGAGGGTGCATGCGTAGAGCCACCGCGATTGGAATTGCCCTGCTCGTGGGCGCGTGCGCCCATGTGGAGTTGCCTCGCTTCTATACGTTGGACATGACGCCTTCGGCCACGGCGGGCGCGCGATACAACATCGTCGTGGAGAGGCTGAGGGCGAGCGACGCGCTCACACGGAACGACATATTGATCAAGAAGTCTCCGACGGAAGTGGAATACTATGCGCTTGACCGATGGGTGTCGGGGTTGGGCGAGTTGGTGTCGGAGAAGCTGGGGGCGGAGTTTGGCGCTCCGAAGGAAGGTCTGGAGGCGATCGTGGTATCGGGACAGATCACGGCGTTTGAGCAGATTGACCGGGCGGACGGGGCCGATGGTCACGCGCGGTTGGCCCTGGAGTTGCGCGCCGAAGATGCCGGGCGTTACGGAGACCCCTTATTGAAGAAGACTTACGAGGCATCCGTGGCGATGAACGGCAAGGGGCCTTCGGAGGCGGTGAAGGCGTTATCGCGCGCGCTGGAACAGATCGCGGCGGCCGTTGCCCAGGACGTAGACAAGATTCCCGAAGTGAAGTAGCACTAGGTTTAGGGTAGAGTTTGCCGAACATCTTTTGACGCTTTTGAGATTGAATGATAAAATGAATCAAGAGGGGCAAGGGTAATATATATGGCTCTCGAACAGGCTACCGGTACACAACGCACAGAACTCGTGAAGGGCAATCAGTGCCTGCTTCAGGTGTTGGGCCAGCATTTCCTGGTAGATGTACTGGAAGTCGCGGAAGAGACCGTTCGCATCAGTTTTCCCGGGGAAGACTATCCCGTGACGGGTATGCAGGTGAACCTCGAGTTTCACGACACGGAAGGGTTCAACAGTTACTCGTCCGAGGTGCTTGAGGGCCCTGAGAACAAGACGCAGAGCATGCTGTTGCGGCGGCCTTCGGAAGCGCGGCGCACGCATCATCGCCGGTCGTTTCGCGTGCCGACCGACCTTACCGTTCAGATCAAGGATCAAGTTCACGTGCGGCGGTACGATGCGGCGCTGCTTGACCTTGGTTCGGGTGGCGTGTTGCTGGACACCGTTGCCCCCTTCGATTTCAGTACGACCATTGAGGTGACGATGTCGCTGCCCGGCGAGGTGACGCACACCGTGATCGGGAAGATCGTGCACATCGGGGAGTCGCCCGATGATCCCGGTTCGGGTTCCAAGATGCTGGGAGTTCGTTTTTTGGGCACGACGCCGCAAGTGGTCAATTCTATTTCGCGCTACATCTGGAAGCGGCTTCGGGAACTGTACCCGGCGATGTAGGCGGGTGAGGCCCGGTGGCCGATGTCGAAGGGCATTCGACATTTGGCCCGGCATTCCACAGTATGCTACACTCTATCTCCTTCTTGTCGGGGCGTGGCGCAGCCCGGTAGCGCACCTGCTTTGGGAGCAAGGGGCCGCTGGTTCAAATCCAGTCGCCCCGACCATTTCATATTCTGTGTCTGTAGGTGACACTAAGCGCAAACCACTGTCTTTATTGGCGATTCTGTGCGCTACTTCCGCCGTCGTGAGTCTATCGCCGGACTGCACCTCTTGTGACTCTGAGTGACCTAAATCGCATGTATGGTCCAATCAGTCCATCAGGAGAATTTCATTCTTGTACCCCAACTTGGGCAGCGAGGAATGCGATTCATGATAGGTCGGGAAACCCAGCCTTCTCATGATGTCTTCACCATCTGCGGGTTCAGTGGTGCGCTGTACAAGGAGAATCTTCAGACGGCATAGCACGGGATCAGCCAGAGTCGTTTCTCGGTCGAGAGGCACATCACCGGCACCCGCAAAAGGAAATGCCAGCAACAAGACTGCTGTACCGGTGATGGATGCGACATGCCGCTTCAAATAGTCTCGCTCCTGTTCTTACTCACGTGAGCAGCAAGTGGGCTGTTTCGGGCGAATGCGCTCACAGGTGATCCTTGCCGTGCACGAAGTATGCCTTCCAAGCCAGACCACCGGATACGAATTGGAAAATGACTAAGCCTTATTTTTCGCCTGTTGTTCCGCCCACTGCTGGGAAGTGATTGCCGTGCGAACCATCATCATCGCGTTGAGGAGGGCTGTCTGCAGCCGGGTCATTTTCTCTTGCGCTTCAAATTGGTCCCCAATGGCATAGGCGTCTTTCAGGGCTGCTTCCAGCCCTGCGTTATAGGCTTTGCGGCCCTCAAAGGTGAGTTGGGGTTCGAGAATGTAATCGGGCGTTCCATAGATTCCGGTAATGGGGCGCGACAAATGCAGTTCGCCCGGACCGGGGAATGCCTTGTTGCCTTTGAGATACACGTGCTTTTCGTCCCACTCCATGTTGTTGAAGTAGGCATCCTCCGCCCTCAACACTACCGCCACGAGTTTGTCCAGTGCCGCCGGGGACTTTGGCTTGTAGATGCGTTCGAGAACGGCGCCGAGATTTTCCTCAACGCTCTTTTCGGGGTTGCACATGAGTTGTCCGCCGAAGGCGATATTGATCTCGACGCCGGGGTTGTTGGGCGGGCCCTGATAATACAGGACGCCGCGTCCGCCATCGGCGTACAGATCTTTCATATGCGTACCCGTTTGTTTGGGATACGGAAGGAACCACTGCAGGCGGTCCCACGTATACGTTGGATAGACCCAGAGGCCGCCCGAAGTACCAAACCGGCAATGCAGCCGGTCGATAAAGGGCTTTCGATCCGGCGGCCGGATGTAACACGAATGATGGCCCTGGTCGAAGATGCAATCGACGCTGCTGCTAATCTCGACCAGCGAGTCTTTGTCCTGTTGTGCAAACCCCGTGTTCCAATCGGCCCAACTAATCGTGGTCACCATCACGTAGGCATTAGGCATTTTTTCGCGGATGTATTTCGCCGTGCGTGCGGTGATGTTGCAGAAGTAGTCGGGATTTCGGGGCCATTTGGCCATGCAGTCAGGGCATGTGCACCGCCCCAGGTCCGCCGCTTCAAGATGGAACCCGTCCATCTCCCACTTCATCATGAAATCAACGAGCTTCTGTTGCCATTTCCACGATTCTTCTTTGGAGCCGCACATGACGTGCTCGTTCGGATACTGCTGGTTGACACCGGCCACCTCAGGGTGTTTCTTGATGATCTCATCGAAGCCCCAACTGTAGACGCCCATCCCGCAGATGATTTTGATCTTGCGGTCATGCGCCGCCTTGATGATTTTGCGCACGCGGGCGGCCCGATCCGGCGTCGCGGCACTCTCGATATCCTCGGGCCAGCCGTAGGTCGCGAACAATCCGAAGATGTCGTAGATGTTGTATCCGTACGCCTGATTCAAGTCGAATGTGTCGATAATGCTCTGGACGGTAACATCGTCAAAAGCATCCAAGGGCCATCCGGAGAAGGGCATCGGATCGGTCCGCGTGTCGTTCATCCATGGCCCGAACGCGATTCGGTCCACAAACGCGCTGTCACTTGCGTTGGCAAGCGCGGAGGCCTCGGAGGCGCCGGCCTGTGCGAGCAATCCGGCGCCCAATGCCATACCACTCGCTGAACCGATTTGCATGAACTGTCTTCTATTCATCGTGTGCATAACTTGCTCCTTGGCGATACTTTCGCGCTTCTTGAGCCGTTTTCCAGCGCAGCTACTCGATTCATTACCGCGAGATTGGCATGGATTTACTTTGTTTGCTCTTTACTTCTTTCGGCAACGGCTGTGATGATTTCCAGGGTCCATCCGACCATATCGTTGCGTACATCGCTTAGATCAGCCTTCTTGACGTCCAGCGTTGCGATAAAGGCTCTCGCGTCAGTTGCTTGTTTTGACGCGCCGGCGTTCTCGGCTTTCTCAATGGCTTTTCGCAAAGTGGCCAGGTATCGCAGGTCGTCTATGCCTTCCCTGTAACCTTCCCATTGTATCGTGTCGATTACGCCATCGGCGGTAGGATAAACGAAATTGTGGTCCCGATAAGGAGGCAGTATGTTGAAATCGTTCCAGCCAAACCAGTAGTAACTAAACGTCATTCCGCCGTCGTAGTTTGCATAGTCGAGCAACAGGCCGTAGTTGCGCCTGTAGGTCTCGGGTTTTTCGAAACCGGACTGGGGGTTCGCATAGCTCATAATCTTATGCCCCTTGCTGTGCCATTTCGCCGCATCTTCGTTTTGGGGTGGGCAGGACATGACCATGAGGTCTTGCAAATCGCCGACAATCTCAAAACTATCTCCGCCGAGCGAAGTGGCCAAACCAGCAGCGAATATTTTCCCGCCAGCCTCGTGAATTTTCTCAAGCTCCGGTCGTGACTGCTTCAGCCTGTCTCCCTGAGCCTCGTCAAGACCGTAGAAGTACACTTCCTTGTAGCCGTACTTCCTGGCAAGCGCGACGACCTTCTTAAGTCGTTCAACGTCTACCGGTTTTACGGTCCATCCTCCCAGGCCCTCATAGGTGTGATACAGGATGTCATTGTTCATCCCGACTTCTTGCCTGATCCTAAGCGCAGTCTCCAATTGTTCATAGGGTACACTTTCGGTTGGGTTGTCCACTCCGTGCGCCAGGAGGTTTTTCAGCTCTGCGCGATATTGCTCCAAGCTTCGGGAATCCGGACCCACAGTACCGTGTCCCTTTTCGTCAAGCGTGATACCAATGAAGCCCTTGCTTCCAAAAAAGTGCAAATAGATGCTGGACTCCAAGTGGTTTGGTTCAAGGTCGAAGGGCAGAACTTCCAGCTTGAGTCTCAGCGTCTCCAGCAGTGCCCCTTGCGAGCGAATTTCAACGGCGCCTTCATAATTGCCGGCGTTGGCCTCCTTGGGCACATGAACCGTAATCCAGAACTGCTTTGAAGTGCGCTTCGGGATTCGTACCGGTTGCAGTGTTTGAGCGTCTCGTATTGGAAGGTTCTCAACGGACACATCCTCGGGCTGGCCAAGGGTATCGGGACTCATAACCCACGGCTGGACCGTTTTTCCGTCAGGGAACACCACTTTGGGAGCGCTGATCCAAAGCCATCTTTCATTGCCATCCGGATATTTCAACTTTACAAAATTCTGTCTGTACCATTTTTCAGTTCTCACCAAGCTATCGTCTTTCAGCAGCAATTCCGGTGTGAGAATGCGCCTGCCCTCATCAACAGGCGTGTTATCCAGGATCATAATGTCCTTTTCACCAACCTCCTCGAGATACTTGGGTGGATTGGAGTACCCTTCGCCACCACCGGCCTGATACCAGCACTTGACCACCCGAATATCCACGTTTTCCGAGCTGATTGCGCCAGCTAGACCTCTTAGGTCTGTAGCGGAGATTTCGAGAGTAAGATCATCCTCAATCGGATACGTCACAAACGAAGCGGGCTCATATTCATCCCGGCAGGCGCGTATCGCCATGACATCAGACGGGGTTGCCGGAATATCGGTCCAAGGCAGTATGGGCGTGTTTGTGATCGCCGGTGTAGCGTAAACAAGCAACTTTTGACCGGCCCGAATTACCTTTCTGAGCGTCAAATCGGCTCTTTCCTTTACGCTCATCTTGGAAGGTTCTCGCTCTCCGTTTCCTTCCATTGCCATCATAATGTCTTGGCGATCCGTGCCGGCTTCAGCAAGAGCTGGCTGAATCGGCGCCGTGAACACGAGCCATGCGAAGGCCATTGAAATGGCTATTCTCTTTTTCGTCATGACGCCAACTCCTTCAGTGTTCTATTCAAGGTCTGGCCGCAGACCCCGGCTAAGCTCTTTCGTCCGCTTCGAATATCACAGCTGCGTAAACGTCCATGTTGGCAATATGCACGCGCACCATGCTTCCATCAATCGCCGCAGTTGCTTCGGCGCGTCGGCATGTCACACGCGAAGAGGGATATGGACTCTCGAGTTCGATAACGACATTGCTTACCGGAATGATCTCGTGGATGCGGGGCATGTCGTGGGCAAGCGGCGTCCGGTTGGCCAGATGAACGATGACCCGCTCCGGCGTCTTCTGGCGCCAACGTGTCACTTCGAGATGCCTTGGGCCTTTTACCACGATTTGCCGTACCGGCAAGAGACGGTCAATGTATTGAGCCATCCGGTCACGGGCGTGCACCAGGGTGCCGCTGACATAGTAGCGTCCAAGCCCGAAGGCGACGTAAAGGACCTCTCCCTTATCCACCTTTCGTGTCACCGCCACGGGCCACTCGGTGGCTTGCATGGGAAGCGGATCGGGACCGCCTGCCACAGCTCCGTCCGGGTCCGTGGCGAAATGCCGCGCGAGTACCTCTCCCGAAGCAACCACCCGCTGAAAGACGCCGGTCGCCGGATCGGGTTCTACAGGGCCTTCCATGGCGAAGTGCCCTTCTACGGAGTCTTTGCGCGCGATACCAAAAAGTTCTCCCAACGCGAAATCCGCGCGGTCAAACCCGCGTGCATCGCCCAGCGAGATCTCTCCCGTTGCCAACACGTGCCCGCCTGCGCGCGCATAAATGGTTATGGCTTCACAGAACGTGTCGTCCACGAAGGCAGTGTTAGGCAGGATAACCAGGTCGTATCGGGCAAGATCTTCGACGCTTGTCACATTCTCGGCCACAATCACTTCGAATGGGATGTGTTCTTCGATGAGCACGCGCGACCAACCGTCCAGTTCCTGCGACCAGTCCATCCGGCCTTCACGGAAATACTTGCGCGTGGCCCACGAAAACACGAGCGCAACCTTGGCGTCGGGCGTCGCATCCGTATGCAGGTCGGCGTCTTCCATGAACAAATCCAACCCCTTGCGAACGGTATCATGCAGCTTCTTTTAGCTGGTGGTATCCGGGTAGGCGCCCACGCCGCAGGGGCCGAGGATGTTGCAGCCGTTCGCCTTGGCGCTTGCGGCGCTCACTTGCCAGGCCGCAAGCGGCACGGAAAGGTGGCCGTGGTACGGCGACGTGGAGGTGAGAAGCTCACATGAGGGCATGCCGATGGCCTTGTGCCACCGCATGGTCAGGTCGGATGCGTGCAAGTCGTAGAAGATCTCCGACAGGTAGAGGTCTACGTGAGGCAACAAATTTCTGTCAAACCCGTACATGGGCGAGAGCCAAAGCGGGTTTTGGCCGTTATGGGCGGCGAAGACGCCATGTTCGCGCAAGACAGCCGAAACCGCTCCGACGAGAGACGCGCTGCATTCGTTGCGCCAGTCAATAAACTCACGCCAGTGGGCGTTAATGGCTTCGATCGTGATGTCTTTCGTGCCGCAGATTTTCTCAAGTGTGGGGCGGCAGTACTTGCACACGCACACACCGCTGTTGAAACACATGTCGAGATGAAAGCCGTCGGGATGGTATCGCTCAATAATCTCGCGGGCAATGGCCACAACTTGCTCGCGCCGCGGGGAGTTCAGGCATGCGAACCGCCACGACCCGCCGGGCACCTTTTGCACGCGCCAATCCGGATTGTTGGGGTCTGCCCATGAGGCAAGGGGAAACTCCGTCTCCGCCTTCCCGCCCAGGGGAACCACGTACCATTCGGGGTGACGCGACTCAAGCCAGTTGATATACCCGATGACTTTCTGTCCCTGCGCCTGCAACCTGGAGGAGACTTCGCCGAAGTAGTCCCGCCCTTGCAGATTCGGGTGCATCGGCCAGATTTTGCTGGGGTAGTAGGCAACGCTGAACTGATTAGCCGCGTACACCGCAACGATTTCCGCCCCAGTGCCTGCCATTTCCGCCGCAATGCGGTCTGGGTCGTATCTTGCGAATGCCGTCTCCTGCTCGTTCAACGCATACTGGTCGTACCAATAGATCCTCTGGCGCTTCTTCAGCCAGTCATGCGAAGTTTTGACGTCGGTGGAAGATGCCGCGCCAACCGCTGCTTGCCCGGTTTCTGCTGCATCGGCCTGCGTATTGTTCGTCGCGATTCCCATGGCTCCAAGTGCTCCTATTCGCAAGATATCTCTGCGCGTCATTAACATGCGTACATTTTCATTCGCGTGATCCGTCATACCTCGGCTCCGCCCGCGTAGTTCAACGCCTCTTCGACCATGGCGAAGTAATTCTCCAACGGCACGTAGTTGCACACCGTATTGCCCGAGCCGAGTGCAAAACGGCCTCCGGGCATACAGGCGTCGATAATGCCGCGAACATGAACCCGCAGGTCCGGTTCGGGAAGACGGGCCAGTTTATCGACGTCAATGCCCCCGAGAATCGTAACGCGTTCGCCGTAACGCTGCTTGAAATTGAGTACTGAGTTGCCTTCATCCTCATACGAATGCCGGGCGTCTATTTTGACGTCATCGAGCAAGTCCAGAGCGATATCGTCGAGATTGCCGCAGGAGTGCAAGAGGTAGACGAGATTATGCTGGTGCGCGAGCGCCGCCAACTTCTTGTGCCACGGCAGCACGAACGTCCGAAGATGATCGGGGGAAAGCAAGGTGCCCGTTTTAAACCCCATGTCATCGCCTTGGAAGAAGCCGCAGAGGTTCGGCAAGCCGACAAGGCGTTCGTACATGGCGCAAATGCTCTCACCGACTCTCGCAAAGACCGCTTCCACAAGGTCCGGCTGTTCAAGAATCAGGTAGCACAGGTTCTGATAGCCCAGCAACGTATCGAGGGGGATCTCAAGGAAGCCACTTGTCGGACAGACAAAGAGGCCCATCCCTTCCGGGAGGTGCTTTGCCGCGTACTCGTACGGCCAAAGGTCCGCCTTGGCAGGGTCTGGCCAGGGGTAGGACTCGAAATCGTCCCAGGAAGATATGGGGCCACTGGTTTCGTTGGCCCAATGGCGGTTGCCACGGGACAATTCAGCCGTGTCCTCCGCATCCAAATAGTGCCCCGGAAAATCGAGACCGCCCGTTATGCGAATATAATCGTATCCCATTCGCCGGTAGACCTCGGTTCGGTTGCGCAGGTACGCCGCCATGACATCCCGGTCGGCTGCCGGTTCGACCCACGTCAACCCCAAGTGGGTTTGTGCAATTGTGCGCTCGACTTCGTGGTCCAGAAACAACTCAGCCAGCGGCGGCCGCTTGGGGCGAACCTCTCCGCGTATGACACCCACAAAGCGTTCGATGTTGGGACGCGGCTCGGCCAATGGAACCCTCATGATATTCTCCTGCTCGTTACGCTGAATCCATGGGACATGAAAAGTGGGCACATTCCGGTCTGGCTGCCACCCTGGCGTGTGCTTCTTTGCGAGCCTCTATTACAGCCACCTTCATGCTGAGACGTGGCACCGTCGCGCTGCGATAAACGAGGGTGTCTTGGGCGCGGGCGGATCTATCGGCGGCATTGGGCTGGGGTATGCCGCGGGGATTGAGGGGATCACCGCGGCGTTTCAATGAGCGCCCCTCTTTGTTGTATTCGCCATTGCTGTGCAGTCTCTCCTGCTGCGTGTCGCCGGTCACTCACGCACATCCACCCGCACAAAAGCGCTTTCCACGCATTCATCGTGACGCTTCGCAGACACATGTCTACGATGGATCCGAATTCTGCTCTTCGTCATCAAGTTGCCCTTGCCTCAGGCGCGCAAGCATGCCGCGGATATCAATAGCGCCGCGAAAGGCAACGAAAAAGACCATACTCGAATACCATACCAGGCACGCGACTACGATCAGGGTCCATAGCCAATGGGATGCTCCGCTCATACTGGCACCTCCTCAGTTGCCCGGTCACCGGGCTTCAGCAGAGAACCCAGCACCATGGCCACAGCCGAACCCACAAAAGCCGCGATACCGGACCAGTTGGGGCCGATCCAAGCGGCCAAGTCGCGCGCGTAGGGAATTTGCTCCATCGCGAGATAAGCCATGGGAACGACGGCGCCAGCAACAATGGCCCCCGCCGCGCCCCAGTTATTTGCCCGTTTCCAGTAACAGCACGACACAAGCAAGGTGGTCATGCTCGCAAAACCGATGGTGGCCGTGATCGTGAGGTACGTCCAGACGCTTCCTTTGAGGGGATACCACAGGCCGTAGAAAAGAAAGAACACACCGAGGGCAGCAACGATGAAGCGGTTCCATCGGAGACCTTGCTTCTCCGTAGGGTTAAGGCGTCGTCGCAACGGCGCCAACAAGTCGTTGTAGATCACGCTGCCGTATGCCAGCATGTAGGAGGAATCGGTGGACATATCCGCGGCGAGCATGGCCGCCACCAGTATCCCCATCACGCCTATCGGCAGTGCGGTGCTGAGGTACATGGGCATGGCTGCGCGCGTATTCTCACCGACCAGACCCACGGGAAGGGCTGCCAGGGCCGCAATACCCCAGATGCCCGGGATAACAAAACGGCACACGAAGAAGAAGCTTGTCCGAGAGAAGATCTTGCGGCCCGTCTGCGCATCCTTGGCCGCCAGCACGCGTTGGACCACCGGCTGGTGCGTCAAAACACACGCCGTTACTACAAAGCTGTTGAAGATTACGAAGGACCAACCCATGTCGGCGTTAATGAAGGGATTGAAGCCAGCCGCACCATAGTGTGACTCCACAGCACCCAGCAAGTTTCCCCATCCGACCCTGACAATAATCAGAACAGTGACCACGATCAGCCCCACGCTCATCACTACAAACTGAAGAAAGTCCGTGACCAGCACGGAGAGCATCCCTCCCAGAATCGTGTATGCCGCCACCGCGAGCAGCAGCATCGTCATCATGATCTCAAGGCTGTGACCTTGAGCGGAAATGCCGGCAACCGTGATGAGAAACTCCCCTCCCATTCGCAAATACACGCCCATGTTCAGCAGGCCGGATATGATAATGACCAGCCCGCTCAACCAGCGGATACGCGAGCCAAAGCGTTTCTCAAACATCTCGGGAAGCGTCATGACGCCGGCCTTGCGCATGGGCTCGATGCAGAATCCGGTCCGTCCGATGATAAGATATGCCAACCCGAACAGAATCCCCGGTGTGGCGCCTGCGAATCCCTTGTCGTATCCGTTTTGGGCCGTGTACATGCACGAGACAATGCCGAACTCGGTCGCGGCCAGGGATGCAACACCCAGGTACACGTTCATCTCACGTCCGGCCACCAGGAAGGTCTCGACGCGTCCCACGTACTTACGGACCCAGATGCCCGCCGCCATGGTCACGAGAAGGTAGACGCCCACAATGCTGCCGTCTACCCACAAGGAATTGCTCATCGCTCCACCTCCGCGTTTCGAACACGTGCCAAGCTCCGGACGGAAGGTCGTTGTGGCGCTCTATCCCGGCACAGCACCACGTTACTCAGTCGGAACCAGCGGCTCGCCATACGTCATTACTGTCACCCGCGCCCGGGCAGGTTCGGTGGCTTGCGCGTCGCTTGCGATCATGAAGACGTTTTCGCCCTGCGCAACCACCGGCGCATCGCCATTCGGTGTAACGTTGCCAATACACTCGCCTCGTGCATCGTAGACCTTGCAGTCGGCCTGCGACAGATACTCCAGATAACAGCCACTATCCAGCTCTACGGGAAATCTAACCGTTCTTTCACCAACGGTCACCGAGGGGTTCACCAACTTTGATGCACGAAGCGGCATTGCCTTGATCGGGCCCAGGTTCACCTTCACGGACTTGCCAACGGGGATATTGTTGATGCCTATCGTCAGCGATGCGATTTGATGGTAGTCCACCCAGATGTGGTACATGGGATAAACGTACGACATGAGCCGGGGAAGCTCCAGTGGCCAGTCGCTACGGCGACGGGTGTGGGCCCACTCATAACGCGACAATTCCTCGGATTCAGGCTCGACCAATTCAAAGTACCGCCGCCCGGTAAAATCGACGGTGATGTAATGATCGGCAATTCCCCCGGCCAAATGTTGGGGAGACTTCACCTGCACGTTGAGTAGTTCACCTTGCCCGTCGCCCTCGACCCACAGCCCCAGCCCCTGGTTCGCCAAATCCACGGACGCTTCGAAATCCTTGCGAAAAGCCGCCCACGCGCGGCCTTTTTCGACATCGGTGTTTTGAGCGACGATTGCGGCCCAAGAGGCGTCTTTGCTCGACGCCTCCGGTGCCTGTTCCAGCGTTGCCGTAACGCCCTGCTGCGTCGCGGCGTTGCCGAATTCTCCGACATTTCGCATATCTGCAAGGGTCTTGTTCGCCGGAGAATCATAGTCCTCCGGTGCGAGCAGCGATTCAATCCGCAACCGAAGCGGTTGAGGCCCATAGGGATTGGTGATTGGCATCCGTCTAGGGCCTTCATTCATGGTCATTCTATGTTTGGAATAGGTTGTCGGACGAAACTGCCCCCCCGCATCGAGCGTGAATTCCGCGCCGGGTGCCGCAAGACGGGCCTTGATTGAATTGGGCACCGTTCCCGCACGCCGGAGGTCTTCGTAGCGCCTGGCAATGCTGGCAAGCCGTTGGGCATTCCCTCGTTGCAGGCTTTCCGGCGTGAAGCCCACGATGAACGACAAGCTGCTATCTGTGGCGAGGGCCTTTGCGCAAACATACTCCATGTCGTCGGGCCAGGATCGTTCCGGCTGGACTCCGCTCCATTCAAACGTTCCCCACCAACCGAGGTGCGTTGGGAAGAAGGCCGATTTCCACTGCTGATTCCGAAGCACGTGGCAATCAACGAAGTCCTTCACGCCGCGGGCGGGACAGTCCCATGCTTCCATCCGGGACCGCACGCACCACAAGTGGTGCGAGAAGGTGCTCATCTCCATTACGGCAGGCTTTTCAAGGCGGCGGATTATTTCGTGTGTGAATTTTGACTCGTAATGCCATGCGAATTGCGGTCCTCCTAGAATGTCCGAGCCGTCCAAGGCGTCAAGGTGAAGCATATCGAAGCCGCACGCGTTGTATAGGTCCGCCGTCCGCTCCGCTACTTCCGTCAACAGTGTGGAATCGCCTTGGGGGACAAATAGGCCGAAACACTCCTTCAGATGAAGGACCTTTGCTCCGCGGCCATGGCGAGTGGGCCGAGTACCGTAAGCCCCCCGGACGCATCCCGTGAAGGCAAAGGGCGCCTGCTTTGCGACGCCCGTGTAGGTGATAAGCTCCTCGTCCACCTGCAAGGTTGCACTGTTGCGCACCTGAAAGCCGGTAACCTCCGACATCGTCTCGGTGCTCTCATCGACGGCAACCGAGGCGCCCACCTCTTCGAGGTCTCCCGAAAGTGTGAAGGTCGCGTCCTTATCAAGGCGCGGGTCCGGCACGGGAGTTACCCATGGTGTGTCCTTTGCCACAAAGAAGGCGTAGGTGTGCAGGCCCGCGGCAAGTCCTGCCTTGTGGATAGCATCCACCACCGCCTTAAGACTCTCACGGCCGCGCGGGTACACCTCCCGATTCACTTCGAAGTCGCCCCATCTGAATCCGTGACCGCCGTGCAAGTCGATTTGGGTTGCGCCCACACTCCGGGCGGCATCGATCCAGGCGTCAACGGTGCTCTCGGAGATAGTCCCGCCCATGTCGATCAAATAGGAACCCTGGTTGATCGCTGCATCCAGGGCAAAGGGGCCTCCCAAGGGGGAGTAAGCGAGACCTGGAGAGGATTTCACCGCATCCTTCAGGGCATCGCGAACGTCATCCGTGGGAGCGGCGATGATTGCCCCTTCAGCACCCACGAAACCGAAACGCTTGTACGCAATGAACCCCGACAGACCAGAGCACAACCCCGGGATCTGAAGACAGTTTGTTTTTAGATTGAGCGCCAGAGGAGAGACGCCAAAGGGCTCCGCGGCTTCCCCCCGTAGCGTGAGAGGTACTGGCGCGAAGACCAGATCGTCAGCCCTGTCGCAGGTGAACGAGGTGACCTGAAATACCAGCCGCTGCCGTTCGGCCGTCACTCGGAAAACGGCCCGTCCGTCGATGCCGCCAAAATCCACCGTGAGCAGATTCTTGTCGAAGGTCATGGCCGTGGCAGGAAATGACTCCGCACCCGTCCTGACTGTGGCAAACACCGCGCCTGCCGCGCCATTCAAGTAGTCTGTTCCCGATTGCCGGTCCACAAAGCGTGCCAACCGGCCATCAACGCCCACGCCCATCGTGAAGGTATCGGTCTCGAACAGGATGATGGCCGTGCCAGGGGAGGCAGCATTCGCTCCGGATAGTGTGAGAAGCAGTGTCATTGCGACTGCGGACAGGTTCATAGACAAATCCACCCTTAGGACGGAAACGCTGTTATCGAGAAGCGTAGACCACCCGTCACCATGGTTTCGGCATTACCACGTAATCGCGTGATTCAACAAGCCTATTGTGTGCCCAGACTTCCATCCCTGTCTTGTTGAGTTTGGCCACCCTTTTGTAGAAATCCGAGTAATCTTTTCCTCGTCAGCACCTTTCTTGGCTATATTACCGCCCTGAAAGCCCTCATTGCGCAGCATATTCGCGTTTCTGATATAATGCATCCGAGATCGGGCATCACGCCTTGTGCGTGCATTGCTCGGTTCCGAATGCTGCACTTGCTGGTAGCGCCAATAGCGGTGCATGCAAATGATTCTGTGCGCGCCCCGCCAGAAATTCGGAGGGAAGTAGCCTATGCCATTGGCAACCGGAACGCCAGCCTCCGACTTCGAGCCTCTCTACACCTCAACGCTCGACGAAGTGGGCGTTTCCGCTAACCGGCCTGTCCGAGTGGGGTCATGGATAGCCGGTGCGGGCAAACTCAGATGCCTCATGCCTGGGCATGCCGAGCATCCTGGGTGGCACTACGGATGCCCCGTGTACATGCCCGATAGGCAAGACCATCGTCCCCATTCGCACGCTCACTTCGAGGTTTCCATTATCCGCCAGGGAAAGGCGCGCCATCGGACCTGCTATGCCACCGAGGAACTTGGCCCGGGCACGGTGATCGTCCTCGCCCCGGGCATGACGCATGCCATCTACGGGATCGAAGGCCTCCACCAGACTAATCTGTATTATCTTACCGAATGGCTTGCAGACGACCTGATGGCGCATTGGCGGGAAACTGGACTGGTCCCCTTGTTTCTGGCCGCGGCCCTCTTTCGTCAACCCAAGGAAAGCCCCGTTGCGAAGTTCACGCTTTCCGAAGCAGAGCTGACATCGCTCGACCATGAACTCGCCGACATCGGTCGCGAATCCGCCGCGGCCCAACCTTCGCTCACGTTTTTGCGGTCGAGTCTCTTAAAGGCGCTTATCCTGCTCAGCCGGTCCTATACTCGGCAAACTCCCGTCGAAGTGGGATTGGGATTTCGGGAAGAGATAGTGGCGGCACTCGAACACATTGAGGACGCGATTCTGCGCTGTGAGCCGTTCAACGTCGGGGACTTGGCGAAGAAACTGGGGCTCTGCTCAGACCATCTTAGCGCCATATTCCGCAAAGCCACCGGTTGGAGTCCCATGACATACTATCAGCGCCGGCGCGTGCAGCACGCGTGCAATCAATTGCTCGATCTGAGCTGTTCGATCACCCAAATCGCGCACTCACTTGGGTTCTGCGACTCGGCCCATTTCACGCACATGTTCAGAAAGCACCAAGGCATCACGCCCATCCAGTACCGTCACCGCTACACATCCACTCACTGGCGCGGTCACTCCTGAACGGGCGGGGCGTCGGGTCCCGGTATCCTAAGCAATGGGGCATGCCCAGCCAAAACCTCTTCGCGGGGCATGTTGTCGATCATGTACCAGCCGCTCACCGCGCTGAACGCGAGGAGTACGAGGGCGGCGCCGTATTTCCCTATGCAAAGATACCCGATGCCGAACAGAGCGGTATAAATGCAGACCGTTCCGGCGAACCAACCTATCCAGCCTCGAAGTGCTGAAGCCGTTTGGATTTCTGGACACCTCCGCCCCACGGCACCCCACCAACCTCCGGGCCGAACACGCCTGTAGAATCGCTCAAGGTGCTCGCTCGAAACCGGCGGGGTCAAATACATGATAGTGACCCAGGAGGCCGTGCAGATCCCGATAATGAACACGATGCGAATGGCATAGTTGTCCGACGCGTAGAACAAATCGATATGTTTCATAGCCGCCGGGGAGAGCACACCAATCGCTGCAAGTGGCTTGCAGAATACGTTGCCGTTGGCCAAGATAAGCGAACTGGCCATCGCGCCTATTTCCGCCCACGCGTTTACGCGCCACCAATACCAGCGCAGGAGACCCACAAAGGCACTTCCCGACCCAATGGTCAACAGGTAAATCCATACTTTGGATATGCTTTCCGATTGCCATGCGGCGAGTGCGCCGATAAGCATGAGAATTACCATTACGATTCGAGACGTGTTCACATAATGGCGCTCCGAGGCATCGCGCACCAGGAATCGCTTGTAGATGTCGCTGACGATATACGAGGCGCCCCAATTCAGTTGCGTACTCAGGGTACTCATGAATGCGGCGAAGAGCGAGGCTACCATGAGTCCACGTAACCCTGTCGGCATCAGCGATGCAATCATCTTTGGATAGGCAAGTTCGTGGTCCTCGCCTGCTTGAAGTGGAAAGTAGACGAGCGACGCCAGCCCGACGACAATCCACGGCCATGGCCGCAGCGCGTAGTTGGCGACATTAAACCAAAGGAAGGCCTTCGCGGCGTGGCGCTCATCCTTGGCCGAGAACAGCCGTTGCGCAAGATAGCCGCTCCCTTGTCCGCTCCCCCACCACAGCAACGAAACCTGCACGACAAATGTGAGTATCGCGAGGTGCGTGGCCGTTCGAAAGTCGGGAGCGAACTGGAGTACCTTCGGGTCCACACCAGGCGCCGCCAATACCTGCTCGACCATGCTCGTCGGGCCTCCCATCTGAACAAAGACGACGCACATGAGGGCAATGGCCCCAAACATGGCGATGGCAAATTGGAAGAAATCCGTGACTACCACACCCCAATATCCCGAGAGTGTCGTGTAGGCCAGCGTAAGGACAACGAGTATAGCCACTGAGGATACCTTGTCCCAGCCCATCATCACGTTGAGAATCTTGCTCATGGCCAAGGTCACCCAGCCCATGACGATGCAATTGACCAGCAGGCCTGAGTACACGGCGCTAAAGGCGCGCAGCCCTGCCGCGGATTTCCCGTCATACCGCAGTTCCACGAACTCGACGTCGGTGAGTAATCCCGCGCGCCTCCAGAGGCCGGCGAAGAAATAGACGGTCAACAATCCCCCCATAAGGGCGCTCCACCAGAGCCAGTTCTCATAGATGCCCCCCTTGCGAACTAATCCGGACACGACAAGCGGCGTGTCGGCAGCAAAGGTCGTGGCGACCATCGAAGTACCCACCAGCCACCACGGCAGGCTTCCTTCCGCCACGAAGAACTCGCGCAGGCTGCTGCTGGCCCGCTTGGTAAAGTAGAGCCCTATGATCAGGGAGAGCACGAGCGAAGCGACGATAATCGTCCAATCGAGAACATCAAGTTGCATCTTTCTTCATCCCCCTGCAAAGTGCTCGGTTATACCCTCTGGCGTCACGCGCGATCCTGTACGAGACTCTTCATTTCCACGAGGCCAACCGCCGCCTTCAGTCCTGGGCGCACACGACCGACTCGTCGAGCTGCAAATCTTCCTGCTCCGACACGTAGCGCAACAAATCCGCCAGACTCCCTTTCAGAATTAAGGTCTGAGAGGGCAATATGCTCGTGGCCACACGGCCGTCAACCGCGCGCATGGCTCCAATCGTCTCCAGTTCAAAGAAACCAAGCTCGCCCCCATTGAAAATGCTATACAAATCGGCTGCAGAAAGGGTCCTTCTGGCTGCTCGTTGTCGGCGATGTTGAAGTAGCGTCCTTCTTGAATCTCCGTCCTGCGCAAAATCAACAGGGACCGCCGTGTGTCAATCGCCCCGATCAGTTGTGGTTTACTCCGAACCTTCAGGCCGATCTGATGCCGTGGAATTCCCCCAAGCCGAAAAGCGAAATAGCCTTTCCCCCACACAATTCGGTCACCAGGGTCGCCATAGAAGTCGCAGTTCAACGCATCTGTTCCGTCTGCCACCTTGCCAAAGGCGACAATTCCATCCGCGCCAGGAAATTGCTCGAGCGACCAGGGAGCCAGGAGCACGTCATCCGTGCTGCAGTCATTTCGCAACTCAAAGATGTCTTCGGTGTGGTAGCACATCCCATCCAAATCATATTCATCAATGAACCTGATGTGCTCCGGTACGGAAACCAACCGACGGTAGGTGAGAGCCACCCTCACCCCCTTCCGGTTCATGAGAACGATCTCCTTCTCCAATTGGGCGCAATTCGCACCATCGAAGGAAATGCTGGGCACGCATTTGGTAATTCCGTCCTGCACCGTCCATGCTTCACTGCCAGGCAGGTAATTGAACGCAAAGAGCCCGCCTTCCGGGGCGGGCCAAAGGGAATTGCCGCCGAGATTGTCATACTCCGTATGCGACGGATTCCGCAGGGCCGCCGCGTCAAGCCGGTGAACCAGTTCCCCGTTGAATTGGCAGAAGATCCGCCCGCCAAGGGACGGAGGAATCATGACGCTCCCCGGTCCGCATCGAAGCTCGACCATTTGTACATCATGCGCCCGCAACAGTCGTACCATCGCCGCACCCGTTCCTTTCTGATGCCCGCGCGTCAGAGTCCGAGCCTGGCCTCAAGCGAAGGCAGATACTCATCAATCTCTTTTTCGAGAATAGCGATCTTTGCCCGAATCATCTCTGGCCCTGGACAGAACCCCATGTACCGGAAATCGAGCCTCATGTCCGCCTCCATGATGGGTAGTGCTTCCTTTGCATTGGCCAGCTCATCCTTCAGGATTTCCCGCCACCGCCCCATTCGGGCAACAGCCATCTGGCGCTCCTCACCGGTCAACGATTTGCCGCTCTTCACACCTTCAAGCAGGTTGCCAAGGTCTCTGCGCAGTAGGAATGCGTCGTAGAAGTTCGCCTCGGTTCGCGCGACGTGATAGAACCAGGCCACCATCGACGCCTCGGAGTCGAACATGAGCCGGTGCGCCGTGTCCACCAGCGGTCTGGCGGCCGTGATTGCCTCGGCGGCCTTTTTCAACCGGGATTCCATCTGTCGGTAGAAATTCGGGAAGAGCATTTCGTTGCCGGTTGGCACGGTAACGAAGGTTGGGCGCGGGACTTCAACCAGGTCCGGATTCACTTCGGCGTAGTATCCGTAATGACCATAGAACTCGCGCGGCAGGGTTGCATCCGGGTCGGCACACATAGGATGGGCCGGTCCAAAAAAGTGGGGTCCGTTGTAATAGGGGGGGATTTCGGGCGAAAACTCAATGGCCTCTGAGACGAGACGCCACGCCTCGCGCACATGCGGTCCGGCGGCCTTCCCTGCCAGACGTGCCGCAAACTGCGAAAGAAGCGTCTCGCGCTCCGGGACTGGATCCCACCAGAGGTATTTGAAGACCTCCGAAGTACTGGTGCCGCGGAGAGGCAGATAGGCGGGGAATACCCATGCGCCCGTGGCGCCACTTGAAGCAAGAGCGTCGGCACGCGCGGCCCAGCGGTCCATGCAGGGTATGTGCGGGAGTCCCGACGCTTCAAAAGCCAGTTCAGGCTCGCTCTTCAAATAGACATGGAGACTCCTTGCGCGGCAAAGAGCGACCTGTTCCTTTGCCCGATTGCCCGGCCCAATAAGATCGATGCTGTAATCCCAAAGAATCTTCTTCACACCCTCGGATTTCGTAAGTACCTCGTCCTTTTCGATCTCCGTTAGCAGCGCGACACCGGGCTCCAGTTTCTGGAGAAAGCCAGTCTGGGCCTTGTCCGATGACCACACGCTCTCCGCCGAATACGGCCACACTACGATTTCAGCGTCCGGGTTGATTTCTCGCGCCGCATTGGCAAGGCCGTTGCACAGATTGGCCACAACCGTATCCGCGCCCAGCGCCTTGCAACGTTCGCAGGGGGTCTCCCCTTTCTCCACACCGTATGGACGCATATAGCAGTGATAGAACCCTTCGCCTCCAATAATGATGAGCAATCCCGCTAACTTGGGGTCGTCACGAAAAAGCCCCTGCACGCTTTCCTTCAGGAACTGTTTGACGAGCGGCGCTTCCGTGCACAGAGTGAACAAGCCATCTTTCTGCCAAGTACGGACGCCCCGGATCTCGGGATGAGCCTTGAAAATCGGTGCATCCTCGGAAAACTTGGTCATGGTGTGCACATAGGTGTACGTCCTGAGCCCGTGACGGTGGGCATCTTGCCGCTCCCACGTCACGCGCTCGCGATACGAAGGGTCCTGCAATGCCGCGAGTTCGGAAATGCATTGCGACGAGGATAGCTTATAAAGATCGGTCATCCCCGTCGTGACTCCGTTGTACCCGTTGAACACGACATCGCGCATGGTTCCCAAAAGTGGCTTGAACCCAACGCGTAGCCCCAGCCGCGGTCTGAATACCTGCTCGCTACACGGCACAATAGGGGCTTCGCGAAATCCCATCTGGTCAACGAGCTTCACCACGCCGTCTCGAAGTCCGGACACGTCATTCCCGGAGACAAGGACCTGGCTGGTCGTAACAGCGATTGTGAAGCTGCCCGCTATACCCTCCTCCCCCCCACCGGATTCGCGCAACACGATGGCGTTGGACTCAGAAAGAAGGTGCTCCTGCGAACGCCGCAGCACGGGCAGCACCAATCCCATGCACTCGCGCAAAAAGTCGCCCAAGTGACTGGCCATCAATGAGGTAATTGGGTCGGCGTTCTCGGTGATCACGATGCGCCACTGCTTCGCTATGAGGGTCTCGTTCTCGGCAGGTGCAGCATGGATATCCAACGCAAAACGGTCGAAGTAGTCCTTGGACAGCCGTGAGAATGGACTTGACGCAAAGTCATCCTGAAGGCTACCCGCAAAGGTCAACGTGCTGAACAGCAGTGCCAGCAGGACCACGGCCGCGCCGCGCCGGAGGCCTTGCAAGCAAGAGATCTCACGCATTTCAGGCCTCCTGGCACGTCGGTGTTTCATCGGTCATCACTTCAACATGAGGAGAATTGACCTTGTCGAGAAAGGCATCAATTGCCGCCTCCTCCAGATCGTGCAATCGCCAAAGCTATAGGACACCGGCTCCCCATCGGACCGAAAGGAAGCGGCAGCAAGCCAGAGAGTACCAGCGCAATTATGTCGTAAGCAGGGCGTCCATCTTCGGACTGAATGCAACAGGGCCATTCTCGGTGATCTCATAGCCGGTCTCGATCCGGGCTCCGTTCCATTCCGGATGCCCGAAGAAGCTTACGTCAATACAAACGGTCATGCCCGGTTTCAAGATGTCCCGGCTGTTGGGGCCAAAGAACGGCGCCTCGGCCTCGTGCAAGCCTATTGTGTGCGCGAACGGGCACACGAGGTATTTGAGCAAACCGTGCTTCTCAAAGTAGGCCCGGCCTGGCGCGTCAATCTCGCTTCCCATGCGGCCTGGAATCAGTTGCGCTTTTGTCAGACGAAACACCTCCTTGAGATGATGCAGTAGCTCCAATTGCGACGTAGTGTATTCGCCCGACACCGGAAGCGTATGCCCCATGACGCCCGCATACCCCCGGACCTTGGGCGCAATGCCGATCATCACCGTTTCGCCGGGCTCAAGCCGCTTCGTGGTTGCGGTAGGCACTACCGCGTTTGCCCGGGCGCCGGACCCTACAATGGCACTGAATCCAAAGCCTGTGGCACCCCGGCTCCGGGCAGCAAACTCGCCCGCCGCCGCCACCTCAATCTCCATGGCTCCGGGAACAACCGCTTTCTGCATCGCGTCATAGCAGTGGTCGGCAAAGCCAAAGGCCGCCCTAATCTGCTCACGCTCCCAAGGTGACTTATTGAAGCGCAACGACACATAGTCGTCCGTGATGTCAATGAGATCCACGCCCTTGAAACCTTCTGTAATCTGCCGGTAGCAGTCGGCGGGCATTCGTCCGCCCCCAACCAGTCCCGCCCGGCGGATCGCACCTTCGCGGGCCGTCAATTCTTTGAAAAGCGACGGGAAATCCGTGATGGTCGCATTCGGGTACTCTTCATCGGGAACCATAAACACCGGAAAATTTCTCGTCTCGGTGATCGCGCTGTCCAGCTTGGCAAAGGGCTCGCTCTCAGGACCACCCAGCAACATAGCGCTGCCATCTTTCAAAACCAATACGGCACCACTCTCAAACTGCGGGCACCAACCTGTGAGATACCATCCGTTGCCGATGTTGAATTCGTCGTAGTACACGAGCGCCAAATCCAGGTCTTTCGCCTTCAAAATCGCTTGAACCTTGGAAAGCCGAGTATCGCGTTCTTCCTGACTGAGGTATCCCATCTTGTCTTCTCCTTGCCACCCCCCCGCGCGGGCGGGTTTTCAGTTATGCAGACCTAAACCCGCGCAGTAGGAATACGGTTCCCAAAATCACAAAGCCCCAAACTCGAGCTAGTTTTTCACGATTCCATCCCGCAAGCTTGAGCATTTCTGCAATCGTGTTGTACGGAACCGAGTGCTGAGGCTTCTTCCGGCATTCAACCCCGCCAGTTGACTTCGATATTCCACCCGGGCAAACGGCTGCTCCGGTGGTCCGGTTCAAACCTGCCAGCGTTTCGCCGTTCCCGAGTTCTTAACACCGGTTGAGAAGTGTAGCGGGGGAAATGGCGGTCGAACTTCCCCTTTTTGTCGTCGTTCCCCGTTGTGAGTCGCGTGGGCAACGACCCGCGCTCGTGGCAAATTCTAGAACTGGCGGACGACCTCAATGTCATGCTCGCTTTTTGACAACCCTCGAACCCGTCTTCAAAACTGTTTCAGTTTCATTCAGGTTCATAGCAGCGAGAAGATCGTGTCCGATAGGTAGATCGCGAAACAGGCTGCGAAGACCGCGGCGATGACGTCCATCGTGTAGTGCGCCCGCAAAACAAGCACAACCGACCCCTCCAGGAACGCAACCACGCCCGCCGCAACCCCTAGCCACCAAGGGAAAATACGCGCTACCTCAACGGCGCCCAAAACCGCTACCGCCGTGTGACCGGAGAAGAAAAAATCGTTGGAAACATCATACGTAACAAATAGGGAAGGAATCCCCGGTTTTTTCCAAATCATGTCGGGGGGAACTGGCAACGCGCAAAAGGCTTGGCAGACTTGCCGCAGAGCAAACAGAATTAGAAGGGTAACGAAGGGCTGAATGGAGGGACCAAAGACACTGGCTCCAATCATGAAGAGCCCGAACAGGTCAATGCAGGCCGAACTGACAATGAGGATGACGCTGACCAGTTTCGGACGCGACAACAGGCTCCGATGCACCGGGGTCAACAGTTCATGAATTCCGTCGCCAATCGCACCGGCCTTCAATGGTCTTGTGCCTATCAGAGACTGGCTGGTAAACCATGCACCAAGCGCGGCGGCGATCAAGATCGAGCGCACAACGACGACAAGGGTGCCACCGGTCTCACCGGAAGCCTTCTCGCGCCAGAGAAGGAACAGGCAGATCCCCATAACCAGCATCAGGATGAAAAGCAGCCGCCACTTGACCGCCCGCGATGTGGTGTTCATGCGACGTTCACCTCCTTGTGCCGGACGGTCCGAGAGTAGGCCGGTCCGTTTTCATGCAAGCGAGCATGGTCTCCAGGTCGGCCCGGAGCCGCGTCATCACAGGGTCGGATTCAACGCCTCGTTCGCGCATGGGGCTGACCTCGATTGCTTCTCCAACGTCGATGCGCACATGAATCGGCCGGTGAACGCGGGCAGTGTCCGTCGAGTCCTCTTCAAAGCGCTCAACGGTCTCGAGCAATTGCTCCGGCGTGGGCGGCGTGTCGAGATAGTCAGGCGGGTACAACGACAACTGCTGCGCAAGATAGATATCGGCAAGGTGTTTCCATCGCACCGCACGATCCTCCTCGGTGAGTTCTCCGGAAACCATGTCTGGGAGAATCGCGGTGCGGAGCGCCTTGACGCGGGCCGTGACCGCCGGCTGCCGTTTGCCGTGAAGCCAATGGTCTTCGAGCGGCACGAGCAACTGATCGATCAGGGCCGCAAGGCGCTCCTTGAGCAACCCGCTGCTCGGCTTTTCGGCATACTCCAATTCTTTGAGTGTGAGCAGTGCGTCGCCCAATTTTACAATGCGATCAATGAGCGTCTTATTCCCTTGCGGTTGCCACGACAAGCGCTTTTCGATATCTTCCAGTACCGGCACCACAGCGCGGGTAATGTCTCCGCCGAAAAAATACCGGATCGCGACGGGATGTATCACGACTTTCCCGGACGGATTCAGTTCACTCCGCCGTTTGGCGGCATTCCGCGCGATGAATGCGGTGCCTTCCATCAGGTGATTCAGGCGGTCGTTCGTGCGGGATATGGCCCCTTCCGGAAACAGTACCAGCGGACTTCGTGCGTCTACGAGGATTTGCATCGCGCACTTCAGCGCTTCCCGGTCCAAGCCTTCCCGATACACGCTGAACACGCCAAGCCGCGGCAACAGCCATGCCTGAAACCGGCTCTGCATGAACAAATGCCAACTCGCCATGGTGTACATCGTCCGCGCAACCCGTGAAGTCATCAACCCGACGACCATCGGGTCGCAGGGACGGCAATGATTCGGGGCGAGCATAATCCCGTGGCCTGCGGTGACCGACGTCTTCAGCCGCTCCAGATGCAGAAACTCAAAGCTTTCGACTCCATATTGCTTCCGAAGGTGGTAGCGCAAGTAAGGCCGCAACAGCGTAGGCCACAACGCGCCGTGATGCGGGGCCACGAAATGATACGGCTTGTCGATTACGATGTCTTGCACGTGAGAACCTCGGCCGCAATGAAATGGTGAGAACAGATACTGCCCGAAATCTCCTCTGTGGACCCGCTCGCCACCACTGCGAACAGACTGGCTACCATAGTATGCGCGTTTCTGGAAATCGTCAACGGCGGCGACAATACCGAACAGGCAGCCAGGTACCAATGCTCTTTTTAGCGAGAATCTGTTTAGGAAGACCGTAATGCCCCAATCGCCATGCTTTCGATCTATATGGACCGGGGAACTATTCTGGCGGTACCTGGTCGGCACGAGATCCCAAAGATAGAGGGGCGGCATTTCGTTGTGACCTTGAATTCGCCCCGCAAGCGGTATTGCCCTTCGATGGGGCGATTTCCATAGGTGCGCTAATTGACGAATCACCTTCGCTCCGGCTTGTGTCATTGAGTCCGACGTATCTGACGAGTGTCCCTTAGCAGCTAGAATCTGCTCCTATACCCCGTTTTCTTAGTCAAGGCGACGCGAACGCCCGGCAGCAAAGGTGAACATCCGCTTCGGCAATTCGTGGCAAATTTCCATTGAAGTAAGTTGTTGAATTTGCAGTCGCTTACGCTTCCCTGCCATTTGTGGCAAAACGTCCGGAACGTTTTGGGAGCAGGGGGCCGCTGGTTCAAATCCAGTTGCCCCGACCATTTCTTTTTCCTTGCCACCACTTGCCGCATGCCGAAATCTACTGCCGTTATGTTGGAAACGGCTGTAGGAAAGCGCAGTCGGCCCGCGCCGTGGACGTCATGGCCTTCACGGAATGCACATAGACGTCAACCAGACGTAGAGACCTTTCGGTGCCCATTCCGTGCCCAAAGTCCCTGAGGGATTACTCTTTGCCAGCGGACTTTTGTAGGGGCTCGGTAGCCGAGGGAATCACCGCTCAAGCGGCGGGTCTTTGAGATACCGCACTTCAAACGCGTAGCGGGCTTGCTGCCCTTTCTCCAACGGACAGGGTTTGGGAAACAACTCGAGGTTGACCTGCAGGCGCGATGGCATCCAGAAGTGGCCCATGGAGACGTATTCTTCCGGGTTGAACCGCTGCTCGATGCCGAATTTCGCTTCGTGGTTGTAGTAGGCAAACGCGCCGCCAGCCACCGCTTCGCGGATCAATTGACTTTGGTCGCCGGTAGCGACTCCATCGTTCCAGCCGGCATTGGCCTGCTTCCACTCGGGCGCTTTCACGTAGAGGCTGAGTACGTTGGGGTCGCCGGAGGCCGTGCCCGTATCGTATTCGGGGTGAACTTGGGCGTCGAAAGCCCGGGCAGCGCCCGCGGTCAGCGTGGTCTCGAACCGGACGGCTTCGCCGTCGAGCACAATATGGCGCTCCACGGTTGTGCCGTCGGGCGTGCTGAGCGTCAGGGTGGCCTTGCCCGGCTCGATCTTCGCTTCGTAAGGCAGAATGCACTGGGACCCGGGGCCTTCGCCTTGGCGCACCCACTCCTCGAAGCGGAACCGGTTGAGCGCGCGGGCCGCTTCGATGACGTTGCGGCCCGTGGGTTTGTAGGTCATCTCCACAAGCTTTCCATTGCTCTCCGGCAGCAGGATTACGCGCCATGTGTCATTTTCGATACTGACGGCTTTGATCCCCTGGTGAAATGCGCGTTGGCTTTCGATGTATGTGTCCACGGATGTCATCTCGTCTTCCATGGTGACGCCGTACTTCTTGCACAACTCCGCATACTTGTTGAGCAGGTCCGGTTCGAGGCCGGTGAGGTCGGGGCGGCAGATGCCGTCGCTGTAATTGAGCGGGATGCTGACGGCACTCAAGGCCGCGCGGTAGGCGCACAGGGAAGCCTTTTCGACGCGGGCGCGGACTTCGTCCGATTGCGCGAGCGACATTGCGTCGCGGAAGTAGGCCATGGTGCGCTGCGCGCTATCCCTGTTGATGCACAGCGCCGACTCGGTCGGGAAGCAGGTCGGGTGGGCGCCGCTGGCCTGGACGAGATCGTGGTAGTAGGTGAGGTAATCCATGATCGGCTGCGCGGCCTCGCGGTAATGCAGCCGGCAGAATTCCATGGCTTCCGGCCAACTGTCGCGTCCGGGTTTCCAGTTGCACCGCGACATCACGTAGTTGCGGAGGTCGCTCAACTCCGCCGACATCGCATTCCCCGCGGCCTGCATGAACACGCCCCGCCCATTGTTCTTGGCGAAATACGCGTCGCTCTTGCCGATGCTGCGCAGGTTCGGGAAGGGAAGCAGGTAGCCTTTGAAATTCGTGTTGTAGTGCCAGATGAGCAGGGTGTCCGCCTTTTTCTTCCATCCCGCGGTGTCCTCGCAGAAGGCCCGGTTCAGCGCGCAGGAGGGGTCGTCGATGGCGTGGGCATCGCAGCACTCGATGCTGCACAATTGGATCAGCACGTTGTGGCGCGCCCGCATATGCTTGGGGGGCTTGCGCGTGTACTGATAGGCGTAGCAACTGACGAACACGTTGGAGTGCGACTTTTCGATGCGCTCGGCGACCGTGTTCACCAGTTCCAGGTGGGCGCCCGCGTGGGATTCTTCGCGCGCGTCGATGGCCGCGCAGTTCGGGCACGTGCAGTAGTTCTCGTGGTCCATCTGGGCAATGTTGATGTTCTTCGCGGTTGGGTTCTTCTCAATCTCATCCAGCACGGCCCGGGTCACCAGGTCGATTACTTCCGGGTTGCTCACGCACAACTGCGGACCGCCGCCGCCCATCTCCAGTTTTCGCTGTCCGTCCACCAGGGCGTAATACTCCGGGTGATCTTTGCCGTACTTCGCCGGCGGCAACAGGTATGCGACGTTGTGGCCCACGAGGCGGTAGCCGGTAATCCCTCCGAGTTTCGGGTCGTCGCTGACGGTGTTGGTGCGCAAGCGCGCCGCGAACTCCGGGTACTTCATCGTTTCGCCATAGTAGGACCAGCGAAATGCGAACGGCGGATTGTAGTTGTGTTTCCCCAGTGGAATGCGGACCGTCGCGGCATCGGGATAGTAGGTGTCGTCAAACGTGAGGTAGCGCACCCCGCACAGCTCCTCGAAGAACTCGTAGACGCC
>JBHEKO010000170.1:0-4326 GCA_041859475.1 Candidatus Hydrogenedentales bacterium | reverse complement strand
CGACCAGGATTCGGAGTTGCGGAACAGCGTCGGAGACGAACAAGACGGCACAGGGTTCCGCAGCATCCGGCTTCGGTTGTCGGGGACGGTATACCAGAACATCGACTTTCAATCGGAGTTCGAGTTCGCGGGTCAAAACGGCCAGGACACCCCAGCCATTTTCGACACGTATGTGACGCTGAAGGACATCCCCTATGGGGGAGACCGCAAAGGCGAACTGCGCTTCGGGCACTATCGCGAACCGTTCAGTATGGAAGAGTTGACGGCGATCCCGGCGCGGCTCTTCCAAGAATTGTCGCTGGCGAGCACCTTCAACCCAAGCCGAAACGCCGGTATTCAGTGGAGTGACGCACTGATCGGCGAAGAGAAGAAGGAACGCCTTCAATACGCTGTCGGCATTTTCAAGGAGACGGACAACTGGCCCAGCAGCAACGATTCCGACGAGGACCAGGGATGGAGCATCACGGGCCGCGTGTCGGGCTTGCCGTACTGCAAGTACAACGGCGAGCGCCTCGTCCACGTGGGCGTGGCGTACAGCCACAGGAATCCCGACGGAGCGGTTCTGCCCTGGGCCGCTCGGCCTGAGACCCGGCTGTCCCTGTTCCGCTATATCGACTCGGACAAGTTCCAGAACTACCGGTTGCGCGATGCACGGGCGGACGACGTGGATCTGCTGGGACTTGAGCTGGCGGCTATCTTCGGCCCGTTGACGTTGCAGAGCGAATACACGCTTGCGGAAGTGGACACCACCTTCAATGGCAGCCGCTCCTTCAACGGCTACTACGTGCAGGCCGGCTACTTCCTCACCGGAGAGGTGCGGCCCTACCGCCACTCGACCGGCACGTTCGACCGCGTGACTCCCAAGAAGGACTTCAAGTGGGGCAAGGACGGCGGTTGGGGTGCGTGGGAAGTGGCGGTGCGGTACTCGCACGCCGACCTCTCGGACGGCGGTGTGCACGGCGGGATTCAGGATTCGTACACCGCTGGGCTCCACTGGTATCTGAACCGAAGCACCAACGTGTCCTGGAACTACATTCACAACGTTATCGACCACGACCTGTACGACGGCGAATTCGACTCGCTTCAAATGCGCGTAGAGGTGGCATTCCTGTAAATGGAAATCTTGGCCACACCCGATCCAGTAACAAAACGCTCGATACAAACAACGTAAGAAAAGGATATACGACCATGAAGCACCTAAAGACTCTCTCGAACGGATTCGTTCCTGCACCGGCCACCTCGCTGCTTGAGTTGGCTCAGATTGGGACGATTTTTGGAACGTTTGCCACGGCCTTCACGGGATTTCTCGGGGGCATCAACGTTTGGACGCAGGCGCTTGAGCGCTTCGTAAACGTTGGCCAGGACAAAGCATCGTCATAGTTCACGCACATCCGGCTCCGCTTTCATGCGGGTGAGGACGGCGCCTATAGGGAATCCCCCAAGGCGACTGTCCTCACCGGCAGGAGTCCGGGAAGAGATTGAATCGAAACGTCACACAAGAACCGCCGGGACACAACACCCGCGGACGAACCAGGAGCTGAGCGACCATGAGACCAACAACGATTCTTGCAGCAGTGGCACTAGCGCTTGCGATGCCGGCAGTGCCGGAGGCCCACGCGGCAAATGCCGTCAAACTGCTGAATGTATCCTACGACCCCACCCGCGAATTGTATGACGAGTACAACGCCGCCTTCTCGGCGTATTGGAAAGAGAAGACGGGACAAGACGTCACCGTGGACCAATCGCACGGCGGTTCGGGAAAGCAAGCGCGCGCAGTGATCGACGGGTTGCCCGCCGACGTTGTGACCCTTGCATTGGCCTACGACATCGACGCCATCGCCGCGAAGTCGCAACTGCTTCCGAAGGACTGGCTGACGAAGCTTCCGAACAACAGCGCGCCGTACACCTCCACCATCGTGTTTCTGGTGCGTGCGGGGAATCCCAAAGTAATCAAAGACTGGGACGACCTGGCGAAGCCGGGGGTGTCGGTGATCACGCCCAATCCAAAGACCTCGGGCGGGGCCCGTTGGAACTACTTGGCGGCGTGGGCATTCGCCAAGCGCAAGTTCAACGGCGATGAAGCGCAGATCAAGGAATTTCTGAAGCAGCTCTTCAAGAACGTTCCCGTCCTTGATTCCGGCGCGCGCGGATCGACGACGACATTTGTTCAGCGCGGCATCGGCGATGTCTTCATCTCGTGGGAGAACGAGGCCTTCCTGGCCACCAAGGATCTGGGGCAAGGCAAGTTCGAGATCGTGATTCCGTCGATCAGTATCTTGGCCGAACCTTCGGTGGCGGTCGTGGAGCGCAATGCCCAGAAGAAGGGCACAAGCGAAGTAGCCAAGGCGTATCTTGAGTTCCTCTACACGGAGCAGGGCCAGGAGATCGCGGCGAAGCACTACTACCGTCCGCGACTTGAATCGGTCGCCGCGAAATACAAGAGCACCTTCCCCGACCTCAACCTCGTGACAATCGACGACGAGTTCGGCGGATGGGTCAAGGCGCAGAAGGCGCATTTCGACGACGGCGGCACGTTTGACGCTATCTATCTGCCGGGCAACTAGTTCATAAAGAGTTGACGAGATTATGCGCCTGAGACAACCCAGCGTGTTGCCCGGATTCGGTTTGGCCGGCGGATTTGCGCTGCTCTACCTGTGCCTCATCGTGCTGATACCGCTTGCGGGACTGGCGATCAAGACGACGGACCTTTCGTGGTCCGAGTTCTGGGCGACGGTGACGGGACCCCGCGTCCTGGCCGCGTACAAACTCAGCTTGGTTGCTTCGTTGGCGGGTGCGGGAATCAACATGGTGTTTGGATTCGTCGTGGCGTGGGTGCTCGTACGCTATTCGTTTCCGGGTAAACGCATCGTGGATGCCTTGGTCGATCTGCCGTTTGCCCTGCCGACGGCCGTCGCGGGCATTGCGCTGACGTCGCTGTATGCGCCGACGGGCTGGGTGGGGCAATACCTCGAACCCTACGGGATCAAGATTGCGTTCACACCGCTGGGCGTTACGGTGGCGCTGGCATTCATCGGCTTGCCGTTTGTCGTGCGCACGGTGCAACCCGTGCTGGAAGACCTCGACAAGGAAATCGAGGAGGCGGCGGCAAGCCTTGGGGCCACACGGTTGCAGACGTTCCTGCGGGTGTTGTTGCCGGCGGTGTTTCCGGCGCTCGTGGCCGGATTTACCATGGCGTTTGCGCGCGCACTCGGCGAATACGGGTCGGTGGTGTTCATCTCCGGCAACATGCCGATGCGCACGGAAATCGTGCCTTTGCTGATCATGACGAAACTCGAACAGTTCGATTACGCAGGCGCAACCGCCATCGGCCTGGTCATGCTGCTCATGTCGTTTGTGATGCTGTGCGTGATCAATCTGGTGCAATGGTGGAGCGGCGTCCGCGCGGCGGCCCACTAGGAAGGCGAAGACATGGCTGGAGCAACAACGGCATTTCCCGCAACGCAATCGGCGGCCGTGCGCGCCGCAACCAGCGAAGGTTTGCTGGTGCGCGTAGTCCTGACGGTCATCGCGCTGCTGTATCTCGGCTTCTTTCTCGTGCTGCCGCTGGCGGCGGTCTTTGTGCAGGCGCTCGAAAAAGGGCTTGGCGCCTACGCCGCCGCGTTGGTTGATTCCGACGCCATTTCGGCGATCAAACTCACGCTGATCACGGCAGGTATCGCAGTGCCGCTGAACATGGTATTCGGGTTGGCCGCGTCGTGGGCCATCGCGAAGTTCGAGTTCGCAGGCAAGCGCCTTATCGTGTCGCTCATCGACTTGCCGTTCTCCGTGTCCCCGGTGATTTCGGGATTGATCTATGTGTTGCTATTCGGATTGCAGGGGTTGTTTGGACCTTGGCTGAGCGAACACAACATTCAGATCATCTTCGCCGTGCCCGGCTTGGTGCTCGCAACGATCTTCGTCACGTTCCCATTTGTCGCGCGCGAGCTGATTCCGCTCATGGAACAACAAGGCGCCGAAGAAGAAGAGGCGGCGCTGCTGCTCGGCGCGAGCGGGTTGACGACATTTTGGAAGGTGACGCTTCCCAACGTGAAATGGGCACTGCTGTACGGCGTGATTCTGTGCAACGCACGCGCGATGGGAGAGTTCGGCGCGGTGTCCGTGGTGTCGGGCCACATCCGCGGACAAACAAACACGATCCCGCTCCACGTGGAAATCCTCTACAACGAATACAATTTTGTGGCGGCGTTCGCCTGCGCTTCCTTGCTCGCCTTTCTCGCCATCGTGACGTTGGTGCTGAAATCGCTGGTCGAATGGAAGACGGCGCGAAAGCTGACGGTCGACGACCGGACAACCGGAGATACGGCA
>JBHEKO010000144.1:0-12334 GCA_041859475.1 Candidatus Hydrogenedentales bacterium | reverse complement strand
AATCCGCTGGAATCGAATCTCCGGCTCTACGTGGTGAAAGACGGCAAGCGCATAAAGTTCGGCGATGCCATCGCCCTGATCGTCCCGACGAATACCTGGGCCACGATAGAGGTGAGTCATACCGGCGACACGATCGTTTGCAAACTGGATGGGAAGCAAGTGCTTAACGCCGAATACGCGGAAAACATCATCAACGAGGCTGGCGGCGTCGGACTGTGGACCAAAGGCGATGCGGTCACCTCGTTCGATTCGTTTGAGGTGAAGGGCAACTAAATTTAAGGGGGAGGGCGCGCGCCATGTTCTCGATCGCGGCACTTGTTCTGTGTGCATTGGGGGAGACTCCACCGCCACCTCCGTACGACATGCCGCCACCTTCGTCTATCTCTTCAAATGCCAACGGTTTCTTCCGCACGGAACGCATCGACGAACGCTGGTGGCTCATCGATCCCCTGGGACAGGCCTTCTTCATCGTTGGCACGGACCACGTCTCGTATCGCGGGCACTGGTGCGAGAAACTGGGTTATGCGCCGTACAACCGCAACATGCAAGCGAAGTACGCCAGCGAAGACGCGTGGGCCGAGGCCACCATCCAGCGCCTGAAAGACTGGGGCTTCAACACGCTTGCGGCGGGCCACTCGCCCAGCTTGCGTCACCGGGGACTCCCGTACATCGAGTTTCTCTCTTTGGGCGCGTCGTTTGCAGGGAAGAACGATCTGTGTCCGCGCACGACGTGGACCGGTTTCCCCAATGTCTTCAGTCCCGAGTGGCCGGGGCACTGCGAGCAAATGGTGAGCAAGGCGACCGAAACGCTCAGGAGCGATCCGTGGCTCATCGGCTATTTTCTCGACAACGAACTCGAATGGTTCGGAAAGAACGGGAAACCCTGGGGCCTTTTCGGCGAGGCATGGAAGAAGCCCGCGGACCACGACGCAAAGAAGGCATGGGTGAAATTCCTCGAAACGGAACTGCGCGACCCGGCGCGCTTCGATACGTTGTGGGGCGTGCACATCGATTCGTTCGATGCCCTCGCCGCGCACACGGAGCCGGCGTTGCCGCGATCGCCGGAAGCCGAGGAAATCGCGCGGCGCTGGGTGCGGCTGGTTGCGGAGAAGTATTTCGAAACCTGCGTTCAGGCCTTGCGCACGTGCGATGCCAATCACCTTGTGCTCGGCTGCCGTTTCGCGGGTTATGCGCCGGACGTGTGGGACATCGCGGGCCGGTACTGCGACGTTGTGTCGTTCAACATGTACCCGCGCATCGACATCGACAACGGCGTGCGCATGGACACGCACAGCCTGTTCAATACCTATCAAGACGCGGCGCGGCGCCCGATGATGCTCACGGAATGGAGCTTCCCCGCGCTCGACACGGATCGCCCTTCACTGCACGGCGCGGGCATGCGCGTTGACACCCAAGCGCAGCGCACGCAGTGTTTCCGGCACTTTCAGTCCTTTCTCTTCAGTCTGCCCTATATGGTCGGCAGCGACTACTTCATGTATCTCGACGAACCCGCCCTCGGCATCGCGGAGACGTTCCCCGAAGACAGCAACTACGGCCTCGTCAGCGAGATGGACGAACCCTATGCCGAAATCACCGCCGCCGCGCGCGAGCTCAACGCACGTGTCTACGCGATGCACGCCGATGCTGCATTGCCCACAATAGCCGCGTCCCCCGCGTTGATTCCGTGGCTCGCCAATCCGCCTACGGACACCACCGCCGCGCCGCAAGAGGACGCCATCGATCTTTCGTCCGGCCCGCTGCGCCTTCGCGGACCCGTCGATACCCACGCGTGGGAGTTGACGCGCGGTGACACACCGTTAGCGCGCTTCACCGCGCTCGTCCACCAAGCCGGCGTCCCGGGAGCGTGGGCCTACACAACGGAATCCCGCGTCACCGGCGTCTGGAAATCCCCCGAGGGCACTATCATCGACATGGAACTCGCCGCGCCTGCGGGCCAAGGCGACGACGATGCGCGCCAGAAGTCGTATTCATCGACCTGGCGTTTCCACATCCCCCAAGGCGACGCAGGCTGGCTCTCGGCGCAATGTCTCTGGTTGAAGAACACCGATACCGCCCCGTTGCGAATCGACATGCTCTTCTACTATCTCGTGCCCGCCGTTGGCGGCAGCCCCGAGAACGACGAGCCTTTGTCGAACGACATCCCCAACTACTACCTCGCCGGCGACGCGTGGGTGGACAAGACGGTCAACGCGGGCATTGGCTGTTGGTATCCCGATGGCGCATCCTTCGCCACCCGCTTCTACAAAGACGAGAACGGCGGCCTCCACAGCGACCTCTACCATCGCATGGAAGAGACGCTTCAACCCGGCGAAACACTTCCGTTGGCAGGCACGCCCGCATTCTTCTTTTCCCTCGGCGGCACGTCGCGCAAAGACTTCAGCGAAGCCGCCGCGCAAGTCGAGAAAGCGGTGATTTTGAAACCGTAACGGGCGCTTCCAACTGGACACGCGTGTTGGTGTACAATCGCATTCCAAGCACGGAACCGATGAAGCGAGGGGGGAACCATGATCAGAGTGGCTACGATTTGCGCGCTGGCGTTGGGGGTGACGATGAGTTTCGCACACGCGGACATGAAGAAGGTGGGAGAAGGCAAGAGCTTGTTGAAGAAGGCCCGCCGTATCGTCTTCCTGGGCGACAGCATCACTTACGACGGCCGCTATGTGGCAGACTTCGACGCGTGGTTGACGACGGAATTCCCTAAGCGCAATTACGAAGTCATCGACGTGGGCATCTCCAGCGAAATGGTCTCCGGCTTGAGCGAAGAGGGCCACGCCGACGGCCGGTTCCCGCGTCCCGATCTCGCCGAACGCCTCGAGCGGGTGCTCGCGGCCACGAAACCCGATCTGGTCATCGCGTGCTACGGCATGAACTGCGGCATCTATCAGCCCTTCGACAGTCTGCGCTTCGCCAAGTATCAGGCAGGCATTCTGTGGCTTCATGAAATGGTGACGAAGGCGGGCGCGCCGATTGTTCACGTGACGCCGCCAACCTACGATCACCTGACGGGAAAAGGAGCCGCCGCGGACTACAACGACCTTCTCGGAAAGTACGGCGCTTGGATTCTGTCCAAACGCGCAGACGGCTGGATCGTCATCGACCTGCACGGACCCATGAACGCGGAGATTGCACGGCGGCGCGCGCAGGACCCCAACTTCACGTTCCAGCCGGACGGCATTCATCCCGACGACACCGGCCATTGGTTCATGGCGCAGCAACTTATCCGCTTTTTCGGCGATGCCGAAGCAGCCGCCGCTCCAGACCCAAGCGCCATGCTTGCGAACCGTCCCGGCGGGGCAGCGGTGCTGGCGCCGATCCGCGAGCGCATGGCGATCCTCCGCGACGCATGGCTGACCCTGACCAAGCACTCCCACCCCGACCTCCCCAACGGCCTTCCCATGGACGAAGCCCAAGCCAAGTCCAAGGCCCTCACGGAAGCCGTCGGCAAACTCATGGCGCAGAGCAACCCATAGCCCCAGAACGCGCTCGGATTCGGAAAAGTGGGGTCTGGGCTCTGGAGGCTCCGTTCGTATAGGGAGTAATCCCGTAGGATCCGTCGCAATCTTCCGTCCCTTGACCCCATTTCCCTCCTCCGCCGAATACATCCCAATAGACGCGTAGGGAATTATCCGGCGTCGTGCTTTGTCCAATTAGGCATGAGGATCACCGCCATGACGACACTTCGCATCGCACTGCTAGCGCTCATAACCTGCACCCTGACGCACTGTTCCGGGGCGTCCGGCGCGGAGGATACGAAATTGAACCCACTGACCCCCGAAGAAGAACGCGTGATTCTCCACAAGGGCACTGAACGGCCCTTCAGCGGCGAATACGAGAAGCTCGACAAGAAGGGTACTTATATCTGTAAGCGCTGCGATGCGCCGTTGTACAAATCCGAATCGAAATTCGATGCGGGATGCGGCTGGCCCGCTTTCGACGACGAAATCCCCGGCGCGGTTAAGCGCACCACGGACGCCGATGGAAGGCGCACGGAAATCACCTGCGCGAAATGCGGAGGGCATCTGGGGCATGTGTTTCTGGGTGAAGGCTTCACGCCAAAGAACACGCGTCACTGCGTCAACTCGATTTCCATGAAGTTTGTCCCCGAAGGCGAGATGCTCCCTGCCGCGAAATCAGATGCGCCGAAAGAGGAAAAGGCCATCTTCGCGGGCGGCTGTTTCTGGGGCGTCGAGTACCTCATGATGAAAGAGCCCGGCGTGATTTCCACGCAAGTCGGGTACACCGGCGGCTCTAAGGACAACCCTACCTACAAAGAAGTGTGCGCCGGCAACACGGGGCACATCGAGGCGCTGGAAATCACGTACGATCCGGCGAAGACCACCTTCGAGACGCTGGCCAAGCTGTTTTTCGAGATCCACGACCCCACCCAAGCCAACGGCCAAGGCCCCGATATCGGCGAGCAATACCACTCGGTCGTGTTCTACCTCAACGACGAGCAGAAGCAGACCACCGAAAAGCTAATCCAGATCCTCAAAGACAAGGGCTACAAAGTGGTTACGCAGGTGCTTCCCGCGAAGACGTTCTGGCCCGCCGAGGACTATCACCAGGACTACTACAACAAGAAACACGGGACGCCGTATTGCCACGCCTACAAGAAGCGTTTCTGATCCGGATTTTTTGCGGTCGCACACGATCACATCTTGCGACTCGTGCGTTTGCGAGACTTGCCGTAAGGGGCGGACTAGCAACTTGGGATTTGGCCCCCCTGACTTGCAACGTATCGGAATGCAAGATCGGTGCGAATGAGTTGCCTCAACGCGTCCGAGGGATGCGCCGGATCGGGAAAGCGCACCAATCCACGCACGTTATTGTAAAGATGAAGCAACGTTAGCGGCGGTCCCCAAGGGATGCCCCACCAGCCAAGCAGGAGACATATCGCGGCGTCTTTGAGGCGATGCTTGTTGCCGCACGAGGAGCAGCAGACGTGAGGGCGGTTGTTCCACTGCGTGAACACAAACAAAGAAATCACTCGATGTGACGTTCGCAGATCGACAGGCCCTGGGCCCATGCACTCCGGGCAGGGCCCACCATGCACCTTAAGTACATGCACCTCGACAATCTCCGAAGGGAGTTGCTGCGCCAACCTCGCCACGTTTCCGTCCGCGAGGCACTTGTCATTGCAGTATCGAAGGCCGTTTACTTTCTTCCCGCTAAAGAGGATCATTGTTCCGCATGCGGCACATTTAGGCATAAGTCGATCCCTCACACTTGCGATTTTGAGAACCCCACAAGTCCTTCTCCATTCCAGTATAGTTGTAGCGCGGATTTTCGGCAAGTACGACGGAAACTCCTCCGCGTTGTACAATGTCCATCGGAGCATTAAGGGGGCAGGACAAGCAGCCATGAAAACTCTATTTCAAATCGTATTGACGGTTACTTTTTTCGTGATGAGGGCACACGCGAGCATCGTCTTCATCGAAGCGGAAGCCTTCGACAATCCCGGCGGCTGGTCGCTTGACCAGCAATTCATGGACCAGATGGGGTCGCCGTTCCTGCTCGCACATGGACTGGGCAAGCCCGTCTCCGATGCGACGGCGTCCGTTTCGTTTCCCGCATCGGGCACGTACCGCGTCTGGGTGCGCACGCGCGATTGGGTCGCCCCGTGGCAAGGCCTTGGCGCACCGGGCCGCTTCGAAGTCCTCGTCAACGGCAAAGCCTTGCCTGTCCCCTTCGGAACCGAAGGCGCGGACTGGCATTGGCAAGACGGCGGCACCGTGGACATCCCCGCCGGCAAGACAAGCGTCGCCCTCCACGACCTCACCGGCTTCGAGGGCCGATGCGATGCCATCGCCTTCAGCGACGATCCCAGCTTCGTGCCGCCCAACGACGCCAAGGCGCTGGGCAAATGGCGTCGCAAGACGCTCGGCCTCTCCAAGCGCCCGGCCGATGGCGGCTCGTATGACTTCGTCGTCGTAGGCGGCGGCATGGCGGGAACCTGCGCGGCAATCTCCGCGGCGCGGCTCGGGTGCACCGTTGCGCTTGTGCAAGACCGGCCCGTCCTCGGCGGCAACAACAGTTCCGAAGTGCGCGTACACCTGAGCGGTCGCATCAATCTGCCGCCGTATCCCGCTCTCGGCAACCTCGTGAAAGAACTCGATTCGGGGCTGACCGGCAACGCGCAAACCGCCGACCACTATGGCGACGACAAGAAACTCGCGCTCGTGCGCTCCACGGAGAACCTCACGTTGTTTCTCGGCGCGCGCATGACCAAAGTCGAAATGGACGAGAACCGCATCGCATCGATCATTGTGCGCGACGTGCAGACGGGCCGCGAAACGCGCCTCGCCGCGCCTTTGTTCGCGGACTGCACGGGCGACGCAAACCTCGGCTACCTCGCCGGAGCCGACTTCCGCCAAGGCCCCGAAAGCCGCGCAGAGACCGGCGAAAGCATGGCCCCGGAACGTCCCAACAAGGAGACGATGGGCACGTCGATCATGTGGTATAGCGAAGACGCGCGGCAGCCCGTCGCGTTTCCCGAATGCCCCTGGGCCGTGCAGTTCACCGAAGAGACGTGCCAGCGCACGAAGCGCGGCGAATGGGATTGGGAGACCGGCCTGAATCGCGACCAGGTCAACGACTTCGAATATATCCGCGATCACGGCATGCGCGCCGCCTACGGCAACTGGGCGTATCTCAAGAACAAGGCGAGCGACAACGCCGAATACGCGAACCTCGACTTGGCGTGGATGGCCTACATCGGAGGCAAACGCGAATCGCGGCGTTTAATGGGCGACGTTATTTTGCAGCAGCAGGACGTTCAGGAACAGCGGCCTTATCCCGATGGCCTCGTCACCACGGAATGGCCCATCGACCTTCACTATCCGAAACCCGAGAACGCGAAGTATTTCCCCGGAGAAGAATTCCGGACCGACGCCACCCACGAGAAGATTACGCCGTATCCGATCCCCTACCGCTGCCTTTATTCGCGTAACATCGAGAACCTGTTCATGGCGGGACGCGACATCAGTGTCACTCGTGTGGCCCTTGGCACCGTCCGCGTCATGCGCACCGGCGGCATGATGGGCGAAGCCGTCGGCATGGCCGCGTCGATCTGCACCAAATACGACACGACGCCGCGCTGCGTCTACAAGGAACATCTCGACGAGCTGAAGGCGCTCGCAACAAAGGGCGTCGGGAAGTAGAGGAACACGGGAACTGAGAAGGACGGAGACCAGTTCGACGCTCGTATGAGAATGTGGACCTGTAGGCGCCTAATCCAATGATCCTACAGCCTGATCGGCTTTGGAGTAAGGCTTAGAATGTGGAACTTCCTGGATCTCCTTAGGAGAAACCGCATGGTATTTCTCCAGTCCGTCCATCACTTTCCTACGCCTAACATCCGGAGAAGAGTAGATCTTAGCCAGCTCTTTCCCGAGCCAATAAGCACGAGTCATGTCTTCGTTCGAAATCTCGATATCGGAACGCCTTCGGCTATCTACAAAGTCCAGCACTTCATATAGAACTTGCCTGTTGCCTACTCTTGCTGGAGGAGCGCCACTTGGCATTGCTTCGCCGAAACGTTCCGCGTCGACGGTTAGTTCGACCAGCCAGCCGAACTCCGCAGATTTCCAGGTTTCAGGCTTCAGCACTTTCTGTTGAGCGTCACCTGAGATGAGTGAGGGGGGCGAAGTGGCACCTAACCAATAGCCGAGGCTGTATCCTGAGGCTCCGCCAAGGATTGTCCCCAAAACGCCCATTACATCCTTAGAACTGGCTTTCTCATTTGAGTAGATTAGGTTCCGGACAACTACTTGAGTTTCTTTGCTCAACACGCCAACCCCAATGGCGCCTGCCCCATAGAGTATGATTGTCGATGCATTTGCCTTCCCTTTCTCCGATGAGGGAGAGAGTGGACTATAACCCCGCTGCACCACGTGCTCTCTCATGCTCAGAGCGAAGGGAAGAACGTCTCTTTCAGCGGGATACGGATATGTGAGTATCCATTCACCACTCTTGTCGCAATTCAAGCTCCCTCGCGCGATGATGTCATCTTCAAGTGGCAAAGCAGTCTTTCTTGCCGCATAGAAACCTATAGGAACGCATACGAGAAATGCGCCAACAAGACAAACAAGGAAGAGAAACCCACCTTCGCGGATGATTCTCCTGAGGGACGGTTCATTCTTCTTTGAGCGTATCGCAAGAAATGCTATGGCACACATCGCGAAAACAATAGCCACAATGAGAAAAGCAAGGATAAGCGTTTCATCCTCCATTATTGCTCTCCCAACACAAATGTAGATCTGTCTTCATCTTGAATCAGTGATAACCACGCCCCGGCGAAAGCCTCCTTGCCATACTGGCCAGTGAGCCTCTTAATTAGCTTGAAGGATAGACTCGCTTACAAGCCACAAACAAACCACTTGACGATATATGCATAGTAATCTATCAAGTATCATTCCTGAAGACAAAATGACTGTGCTCCCCCGCAACTCGATCCCTACAACTCCGCGGTCCGCGTCACGAAGATCCGGTTGCTGTCGAGGGTTCGCCCCCCGTGATCCACCGTGTTTGGCGTGGCGATGATGTAATCGGGGCGAGGCTTGATCCCCGGAATGTCCGGCAGCCCGTAGAACGTCTCCCGCGCGTTGATCTTCACCGGACTCCCCGCGGGCATGCGTAACGTGACGTCCACGCCTTCTTGCGGAAACACGTTGAAGGCGACATGCCAGCCTCGCTTCTTGGCGTCAAGCGACATTCCAAAGACCGTCGCGCTCAGCACCTCTGTCGCCGACACCACCTGCACCTTCATGCATGCCGCCTTCGCCGGGGACGCCACATGCACGGTGAGTTCGCGCACATTATCCACCGTGACATCGTTCGCAACGGTGAGTTGGGGACCAGGAAACTCCGGCGCGATAGGCGCGGGCGTTTTCAGCACGCGTTCGCCACTCTGCCCAAACTCCATATACTCGGCGCGCTGCGTTCCGGGCGGGAAGAACTGCGCAGTCCATTCATCCGGTTCGGGATCGGGACTGAGCCAATACGCCTGGTTCGTATCGTAGTCGATGCCATACGACACCGAATCGAGCTTGGGGCGATCTTTCGTGAAGCTGCTGTTCGACACGCCGGTTGCGATCAGCCCGATGGCCACGGCCGTGCTCAGCGCGGGCAGCCACCACCGGTTCACGCGGCCCATGAGATCCAATTGCGGTATCAGCAACCCCATGGCCAGCACCGTCAGCGCGGCGAATCCCGGCGCGCCCGCGATCATGATCGTCGACGCGAATGACTGGTACATCGGCGTCAGTAGCATTAGAGTGGGCACGGCGAAGATCGACAGGAAGACGACCCATCCCGGGCGCAATATGCCGCGCTTTGCGAATACGAAGCACACGAACATGCCCAACGCGCTGAAGGCGAGCGGCCACATCGCCAGAAAGCTGCCGCCGGGCAACAAGCGGTTCAGCACAAAGAGCACCGCAACCCACCACGCGTACGCACCAACGACGAGGCTTTGGGAACATACCCACCGCGACAGCGCCCCATAGATCAGCGCCGCCACTGCGATGCTCGCCGCCGCGAACGACGTTGTGTACAGCGTGTTGTGATACAGCGGAGTAAGGTCCGGCAGCCGCGTGAAATTCTCCGTGTACAGCTTCAATGCCGTGTCCGGGCCCCACACGAATGCTACGATCAGCACGGCCAACGCCGCCGCCAACGCGGCGACCACCGGCCACACCACGACGCTCGCCAACACACCCATGATCGAAATGTGCCTGCGAATGAGCCCCAACAGCAAGACGATGCACACTAACACAACCGTCGCGATGGCAAGCGGCTCGCTCCATCCCAGCGGATACCGCACGAGCCGGTATCCGAACACGTTGAAGTACACCACGTCCGGGGCCGTGATCGTTCCGTCGAGTGGCAGGTTTCCGAGATGCCGCGCCAGGTCCAGCCCACACGAGCCATGCTGCTGCAAGGTCGCGAGACTCAGATGCTCGGACCGGTCGTTCGCCGTGTGATACCACGCGAAATTGTCGATGAAGGCGATATCGAATCCCTTCATGCCGTGCCGGCGCAGCACGTCGAAATCCGACGAAAACGGCATGAGCTTGTAGACGTCGTACATGAACGACGACGCGCACGGATAGCGCATCGCCTCGATCATCTCCGCGATCAGCCACCCGTTCTGCTCGCTCGTGTCGAACACGAGCGAATTGCCCTGCGTGCCTCGTGCTTCAAGGTTGGTCATGACCCCGACTTCGTTGAACCACGCGTGCTTCGCGAAGGCCCTCGCCCCGAGCAGGCCCGTCTCTTCGCCATCGGTAAACACAAAGATGACATCGTTCTTCAGCGGCGGCGACGCCTTCAATACATGCGCGATCTCCAACAACGAAATCACGCCCGAACAATCGTCCGCCGCGCCCGGCCCGTACGGCGTGGAATCGTAATGCGCCATCAACGCGAACGCCTTGGTATTCGCCGTCCCGGGGATGCGCGCCAAGACGAGATTCGCGCGGCCCGCGTCGTTGCCTTCCGCGTAGAAACTCGACACCACCTCCGCGTCGATGCCGAACGACTTCATGGTGCTCACGATGTACGCTTGCACCCGCTCGTTCGCAGGCGACCCCGCCGGATGCGGCTCCGTCGCGATCACGTAGTCGTGCTGTATCGCGCGCAACGCGGAGAATTCCGTCAACGGCGCCGCCGACGGCAACGCGGCCGGAGGCCGCAACGCATACAAGGAAAGCGCCCCCACGCCCACGAGGAAAACGAGAACGAAGAACGCCGCAAAGCGGGGCTTCCGCGCAAGATACTCCGCCTCGTCGATCCGTCGCGCCTCCTCCGGCGGGATCGTGAACACGCGGTAGCGGTCTCCAGGTTCATTGGATGCCATGTCAGATTCCTTCCTCCATGGAGGACTCACCGTCAACCACCGCGCGACTGCCGGAAGCATCTCGAAGCTTGGCGCGCTGAACACGCCTGCAAAGCACGTGTCCGAAGACAAACTGCGCCACGAATAGAGCAACGATTCCGCCGAAAGCGACCAGTCCTATGCGATCCGGCGCTTCCCCCTTGTGGTAGCCCAATTCCAGGATGAGCATGACCACACAGAATGCAATCGGTCCCAGAGCACCATTTTTCACAGAGGCGCCCCAATCGCGGGAGGTTGTAGAGGAACGTGGGGCGCTCAATCCATTTGCATTCAGCATCGCGATCCCAAGGAAGAAGAGCAGAAAGCCCATTGGAAGCCACGCGATCCCGAATACAAAGATTGCCGGCTCAAAGGACTCCAACTGCTCTGGGGGCGCGCTGTAGTGCCAATAGGCAACAGCGGCGAGCAATGCAGCATCGAGCACAATGAGCAGAAAAGTCACCCAGAACAATCGACGAAGGATGACGAACGCCCTGTAACTCCGACTCCCCATCTCGAGCTTCCCTCTCCCGCGCATTCGAGGAGCAACACACCGCACGTCCACTATCCCCCATTGTACAGTCGAAGCCGCGTCAGACCAATCGAGTGCCCGCAAGCACGCGGGTCAGCGGAATTCGAGGACACGTCTGCGCTCACTGCGTTCGCTTCGCTTGTGTCGGTCCCTGAATTCCGCTCACAGAAGGTTGTGGGGGAAGTCCGCGGAATTGAGGGACAGACACGTCTGCGCTCACTGCGTTCGCTTCGCTTGTGTCAGTCCCTGAATTCCGCTCATTCTTCTGTCTTGGTTGCGTCCGTGTCTGTCCGGACTCCCCGCTACGCCAACAGACTAAAGCCCTTCCCTTCCGCCTTACCCTTGTTGCGATCGGTTGCCGCTGTCTGTTCGCCGCTCCCCCGCACTTCTTCGACTTTCGCTTCGGCGGCTTCTTGCCGCGCTTGCGTTTCCGTGCGGGCGGCCTGCGCATATACCGCGCGATCCTGCGAGGAGGGATTCGCGGGGGCCATCGCGGCGCGCTTCACCACGGCCATTTTCGCGATGGTCGCTTCCGGCGTGCGCTCCGCGCCCACGTCCATGCTCACTTCGCCGCCGGTTGCATACCGCTTTCCATCCGGCCCCGTGGTATAGGAGAAGCTCGCGCCGCCGCGCGCATACCCGCCTGCCGCGGATAGGTGCGCCTGTTCGTGGCGCCGCACTTCCGCGTCGCGTTGCTTCAACTCGGCGATTTGTTGTTTCTCATCCGGGGTGGGCTCTTCTTGTCCGGCGATACCGGGGCGCGCGTCCTTGGCATCAACGTCGTCCGCATTCGCGGCACGCCCAGCCGCCTCCAATGCTCCCGCGCTGAAATCGACGGCAACGCCGCCAGGCGTGTTGGATGTATTTTGCGTCGCGCCAATCGGAGCGGGGGAGTTCGTCGTGGG
>JBHEKO010000141.1:0-11152 GCA_041859475.1 Candidatus Hydrogenedentales bacterium | reverse complement strand
CGCTGCCCACGAAAAAACCGGCTTCGCGCCAGCGGTGATGGTGGAAAAGAGCCGCAGGTATGAGGGCCAATGCGGGGATTCCCAGGTAGCCTATGCGAGGCAGCATTCCGCGGGAAGGAGCGAACACCTGCGCAAGGAGTTCGCTGGGGGTGGTATAGGGTTGTCCGGTGGCGGCCAAGTTCCAGAATGTGAGCGAAGGGTCCGCCGCGGAATAGGCTGAGCCTAGAGAGGGTATCCACTGAACGGCCGAGACGCCCAGTGCAACAAAGACCATCACCCATGCCCACTTGACGCGCGCCAGGAACGAAGGAGCGGAAGGGTTGTTCGGGAAGAACACGATGAGCACCGTGTATGGAACAACCAAACATGCGGCTGCCAACGCAAGTGCGTAGGCCCCGGACAGTATCAAGAGCGCTCCGGCAACACCCGCAAGTACAGCCATCGCGCGGTCGAAATGGTAGGCAAATTCGCGGACGGCCCAGAACAACAGGGGCAGCCACACCAACGCGTCGGCAACAGGTGGACGAGTCACGCCTCCGGCGGAAAACCCGCAGTATGCGTAGACAAGGCCTCCAAGAAAGGCAGGCAGGTACCCAACACCAACGGCGCGGGCGGCCAACACGAAGAACAGCCCCATTAGAAAGAGGCACAAGAATCCGTGGAGGGCCATGGCTTGCTCAATCGGGGCCACGAGAAAGACGGCGTGCAGCGGTTGGAACAGGCCAAGGCGGGCATCCGAGTAGACGGGAGTGCCGCAGAGCTGCCGGTTGTTCCATAGCGGAAGTTGGCCTTTCTGCATGGAGTCAAAGGCAAAGCTGTATGCGGGGAAGTAATATTGGTAGAGATCGCTGTTTTCGTAGGCATTGTTCGAGCCGCTTGGGGAAATATACGCGGTATTCCAGAAGATGGGGGCCAGGGCTATGAACGCCAGGCCAACGAGAACCAACGGGCGAAATGCGTACCGGTACGGAGAGTCGGCCTCAAGGAAGGTGAGCTTGAGATTTCCCGAGAGTTCGGCAATCACGGATGGGTCCCATCGGGAAGCACGCGATCGGGAACAGCGGCAGCCCGGTGCATTCGTGTGTACTCCGGCACGCTCACTCCTTCCGCGGTTCGTTGCTCGACCGAATGTTCCGTGGTACGGGGCATCGTAGCACCCGCGTTTGGGCACTTTCCATCGAGCAGGCAGTTCCGTGGTAGTATTCGAAGAGCAACTTAAAGTGGGGACTCTCAATGACTGGGTTTAGAATTGGCGAGGCGAAGGTGTTTCGGGCGGTTTGTTTGGGGTGGTTCGCACTGGCCGCGGCCGGCACAGCGTGGTCCGTCGAGGTCGGATACACGGATTGTGAAGGGAGCACGATAGTCTTCGATTCCGCGAAGCCGCCTTCTTGGGCGATCCCCGCCGCGGTACCGACGCACCGCGCCAAGTACAATCAAATCCTGTTCAACATCACCTACCTGGATGTTCAAAACGACAACAACAAGGGATTCGACGACCCCGTTCTGGGCGCGGCGCGGCGAGACGTCGTAAACCGCGTGCTCGAGTACATCGGCGACGTCCTCAATGAAACGGCCCCAGCGGCCTGCGACATTGTGTTCAATGTATCCAAGACGGATGCCTCTGGATTCTTGGCGTCGGCAGGCCCCTTCTACCTTACGTCGCCGAACGGGTTCAGCAGCGGGTTTGCCCAAGAGCATATTGCGACCGGCGTGGACTCCTTGCCCGGCACGGCCGATATCTCGAGCACGGTCGACTTCGGGTATCCCTGGTACACGGCTTCGGCCGTGCCGGTAACCGCAGGGCAGTACGACTTGTTCTCCGTGCTTCTTCATGAAATGACCCATGGGCTGGGCGTGTTGTCTTTGTCGAATGCGGCAGGCGCGAGCAAGATCTCCGGAGCGAATCCGGGTGTATATTCGGTGTGGGACAAGTACATGGAGACGGGCTCCGGCGGCATCGTTCTGTTCAACAACACGACAACGGTCTTCGCCGGTAACACGTCGTATCTGACCGGAAACAGTGGCGGCCTTGCCCTCGACAGCCCCTTCGCAAAGGCGGCGTTTGGAGGCGTCCGGCCCCCGATCTATGCACCGGCGACCTTTTCGTTGGGAAGCAGCCTGAGCCACTTTTCCACTTCTATCTCCGGCCCGGTGGTGATGAAGCCATCGATCTCCGCGGGCGTCGCCATACGCACGTACGCCGCATTCGAAATAGGCGTTTTGAAGGACATCGGGTATGTGAACGCGGAAGCCCCGACGCCGCCGGACCTTGACTTCGCATCGCCAACTTTCTCCATCGCCGAGGGCAATACCGTCGCGGCACTAACCGTGTCGCTCTCCGAAGCGCCCGGCCCCGGCAACTTGACGCGTATCGACTATGCCGTCACGGGTGGTACGGCGGTCGCCGGAAAAGACTACACGATGGCGAGCGGCACGCTTCAGTTCGACGCGTTCGACGTATCCAAGACCGTCAACGTGCAGATACTCGACGACGCATTTAGCGAACCCGACAAGACGGTCGTCGTCACGCTCTCCAATCCGGTGAATGCGGTTCTGACCGGCACGAACAACCCGGCCACGTTGACCATCGTGGATACCGATATCTTGCCCGGCGTCGATTTCTCGAGTGCGGCGTACTCGCTGGTCGAATCGGCGACCACGGTAACGCTTCAAGTCCGGCTGACCGACGCGCCCGGCGTTGGGAATACCGCGACGGTCAACTATGCGGCAAGCCCCGGCACGGCAACGCTGGGCACGGACTACTTGGCGGCTGCCGGCACGCTCAGCTTTGGCGCGGCGGATACGGTGAAAACGATCAACATCGCCGTTGTGAACGACACAAAGCACGAAGCAAACGAGACCATCACGGTCACGCTAAGCAATCCGGCCTCGGCGTTGCTGGTGAATGCTACGAACCCCGCCACGGTGACGATTGTCGATGACGATCCCGACACAGACGGCGACGGCATTTCCGATACGGACGAGATCTCGGGCGTGAATGGTTACCTGACGAATCCGTTGCGGCGCGATTCCGACAACGATCTGATTTCGGATCTTGACGAGATTCTGGCAACCCACAGTTACCTGACGAATCCGACCATCGCGGACTCGGACGGTGACGGAGTCGATGATGGCGCCGAAATCTCCTTGGGCACCGACCCCCTCAACTTCTTCGATGTGCCTGCCGTCGAGACAATCGCGGTCCCCTTATTTGAGGAAGGACTTCCGGCCCGGTGACCTTTCGTTTCGCGCCCATCTTGACGCCGCCGTTGGGGCTGCGTAGGATGGGCGCGGGGTATTTTTGGTTTCCACAAGGAAAACGGCAACGAAATGGGAGTTGCAATGGAAGCCGCCAGTCTTTCCGTAATTCTGGTAACGCGCAACCGGGCGTCGCTGTTGACCATGGCGTTGGCACACTTGGAGCAGCAATCCTACCCTGCGGCTCGGTTCGAAATTCTCCTTGTGGACGCGGGAAGCACGGATGCAACTCCGGAAGTCGTCCAACGGTATGCGGCGGGCGCGCCTGTGCGCATCCGCACCATGCGCCAAGAGTCAAGCAATGCGACCCTCGCGCGAAACTCCGCCTTAAATGCGGCGAAGGGGCAATGGGTATTGTTCCTCGACGACGACCTCTTGGCCGGGCCGCGGCTTGTCGAAAACCACATCGCCGCGCAGGAACGCGCCGGAGGCGAGTGCGCCGTTGTCGGCCAAATCGACCAGCATCCTCAGGCCGACGCAAAGGCGTTTCTCGGTGAACGCGAATTGGGACGGCGCCGGACTTTCCTGAAGAATCAACCCCTGCGTTTCTTGGACTGGCGCATCTGGAATCTAAGCCTGCCACGCAGTCTACTTCTCGACGCCGGCGGTTTCGACGAAGGTTTCTTGGTTGCGGGGTTGGACGACATCGAACTGGCAAACCGTCTCGAACAGCGCGGACTCCGGGGGATCTACTGCGAAGAGGCCTGCGCCTACCTGTGGATGCCGCTCAACTTGGAAGAACAACGCCGGCGCTACTACGCGGAGGGGCACACACTCCCGCGCGTCCTTGAAAAGACCCAGTCCGATATCGTGCGGAATCGCTACCTCCGCCCATTGCGATGGGGAACACCCGCGCCCGAACTCCTGCTACTCCCCCTGTACCGCCGCGCATGCATGACGCTGGCAAGCAATACGCGTCCCTTTGGCTTCATGTGCCGTCGAATTCTGCTTCATGCGCTACGCGACGGTTACCGCGACGCCATGCGAGGGATTCCGCCCCGTCTGACGTGAGGCAATCGTGCACCCCTACATCGTGCTGCTGACAAGGTGTTGGAAGACGGGGTCTCCGCGCATGGAATCCAAATCGGGGTCTTGGCGGGCCTGCTCAAGATAGGCCTCATCGAACGTTATCGCGCAAAGCAGCAATGGCACGACTTCGTCGCGGCGGCCACGAAGGCACGCGAGACATGCAAGGTTGAAGAAGGGGGCAGGGTGATCGGGCTCCGACGCAATCGCTCGGTGATAGGCATCTTCGGCCTCGTCGAAGCGCTTCAGCGCCACGAGCAAGTTGCCGTAGTTGTTGTTCGCGGCAATGCTGTCCGGGTCGAGCGCAAGCGCCTCCTTCGCTTCCGTCTCCGCTTCGGCGTAACGCTCCGTGAGACGCAGGAGGATAGCCAGATCATTGTGGGCGCGGCTCCAGTGCGGGTCGAGCTCCACGGCCGTGCGAAAGGCCTGCTCAGCCTCGTCTACGCGGCCCACCGTCTGAAGTAGAATGCCGAGGGCGCTGTGGCCCCAGTTCCAATCGGGGCGCAGATCGATCGCCTTGCGGTAGGCTGCCTCCGCGTCTCCGAATCGCTGCTGGCCGCTGAGTCGAAGCCCGAGCGCGTAATAGGTCTCCGCCGTCTCAAGGACGCGGTTTTCGGCCAAGGCGGCTACCGCTTCGACGAGGGAGCGGGTATTGTCGCGGCGGGCTTGAGGGTCCTTGTCGATACAAGCCTTCATCGCCTCGACAACCATGCCGGTTTGCTGCGTCGAGAGACTGCCCACAACGGACTGAATCGGAGAATCGAAGGTATCGGAAACGGGAGCGCGCGCTTCGCGAACGCCGACGACGATGCCGGCGGCAAGCACGGCTATGCCGGTAACGACCCATATGATGCCGTGATGTTTCATGCGAACGTGCGCCGAATGCCCTCAGGGGAAATCTCAGGGATTTGCCCATGTATAATACGAGTTGGCCCGTAATGCGTGGGACAAAGTTGTATCAATCATAGCAAAAGGGGGAAAGGGAACCCACGATGAAATTCGAAACGGAGTATTTGTGGTTCAACACGAAGAAGCACCGGGAGTACATCAACATCACCGAGCAGGTGGAACAGGTCGTACGAAAGAGCGCGATTCAAGAGGGGATGGCCTTGGTGAGCGCGATGCACATTACCGCTGGGGTCTACGTCAACGACGCGGAGTCGGGGTTGATAGCGGATATCGATGAATGGCTCGAATCCATCGCGCCGTTTCGCGAGGACTACCGGCATCATCGAACGGGAGAGACCAACGGGGACGCGCACTTGAAGAGCCTCCTCATTCACCATGAGGTAATCGTGCCGGTGACGAACGGGCGGCTGGATCTCGGGCCGTGGCAACAGGTGTACTACGCGGAATTCGACGGGCAACGCCGCAAGCGCCTTGTAATCAAGGTGATGGGAGAGTAGCGCCCGGTTGGGCAAGGGCGGATTGCAGCGCAGCGATGAGATCCTTTGTGGCGAAGGGCTTTTGCAGGAACCCCGCGAATCCCTCCCCTGCGAACCGGTTCTGAACCTCCTGCTCGTTGAACCCGCTGATGAGGATGGTGGGGACGCCATCGCGAAAGCGGCGCATCTCGCGAAGGGCCGACTCACCATCCATGCGAGGCATCGTCAGGTCCAATAAGACGCACACGATTTCATCAATGTGCTCTTTGAATTTCGCCACGCCTTCGACGCCGTCCTGCGCATGTATCGTCTCGAATCCCAGCTTCTTAATCATGCGTGCCGTCACCATGCGCACGACTTCTTCGTCGTCGACGATGAGAATGTTGCCGGCCCCGCTCCATGCAGGCGAAGACTCGCCGCCACTGGGAGGTGCAACTACCGGCGCTTCACAGGCCGGGAACAGAATCGCAAAGGTGCTGCCCCTCCCCGCTTCGCTGTACACCTTCAAAGAACCTTTGTGCCCGCGCACGATACCAAGGACCGCGGCAAGGCCAAGCCCGCGGCCCGTGAACTTCGTGGTGAAGAAGGGCTCGAAGATACGCGCCCGCGTCGCCTCATCCATGCCACACCCCGTGTCCGTGACTTCCACGTAGACGTACTGGCCCGGCTCGACGGGGTCGCTCAAGAATCCTGCCGCGAACACTTGCGCATCGTATTCGACGACGCCTGTTGTCACGGCGATCGCGCCGGGCTCATCTCCGAGCGCGTCGCTTGCATTGGTTATCAAGTTCATGATGACTTGCCGAATCTGGGTTGCGTCGGCGCGTACCGAAGGAAGGGGGTCCGTAAAGTTGAGTCGCAAAACCGCCTTCTTGGAAATTGAGACTTCAAGCAAGTGACTCATCTCTCGAATGATGTCGTTCAAGCATAGCGGCTCCACCACGAACCGGCCCTTGCCGGAGTACGCAAGCATTTGGCGGCTGAGGTCCGACGCGCGCTGGGCCGCCTTGATCACATCTTCGATATACGCACGGGACTGCGCGTGCGAGGGCAGTTCGGCAAGGGCCATCTCGGCGTTCCCCATGATACCGACAAGGAGATTGTTGAAATCGTGGGCTATCCCCCCGGCCAGCACGCCGAGACTCTCCAGCTTCTGCGAGTGCTGAACCTGCGCTTCCAGCCTCCGCCGTTCGAGCTCGGCTTCCTTGCGCTCGGTGATGTCTCGTATCGTAATGACGAATTGAGTGTCATCCGGCCCCCTGCGCAGCACACTCACTCGTCCCAGCAGCCAACGCATTTCTCCTGCCGGGGTCGGCGCACTGATTTCGACATCGATGGACTGCCCTGTATTCGTCGCGGAGGACAGGGCCTCCCGCACGATATCGCCATGCTCTTTTCCCATAAACTCGAAGATGGAGTGCCCTACGAGTTCCATGTCTCTGAACTCGGATACCGGCTGGTTGGCAAACTGAATCAACCCGTCCGAATTGCAGAGCATCACGCGATCGGGGAAATTGTGCACGAGGGTGCGCCACTTGGCCTCCGACTCGCTCAAGGCCTCTTCCGCACGGCGGCGCTCCGTGGTGTCTTTCATGATGACGGCAAACTTGCCCGGGCTTGGGCAATAGGCCGTAATCAGGAAGTGCCTGTTTACTTCCTTGCTGTAGCGTTCAAAGTAGGACGGTTCGCCCGTCAACGCCACCTTCCCAAATCGGTCTATCCACTCGCGCTCGACCGACGGCAACACCTCCAGGACTCTTCTCCCTTCGATGTCCGCTGCCTTTAGCTCGGTAAGGCGTTCATAGGCGGGGTTGACCTCCAGGAAACGATAGTCGCAGGGCTGGCCTTGGCCGTCGCAAATGACTTCATGAAGCGCAAATCCGTCGAGCATGTCGTTGAACAAATGGCGATACCGCTTTTCGCTTTCCGTAAGTTGCGTTTCCGCATGCGCCCGCTGCAAGGCCGCCATGAGTACGTCGCCAAGTACGGAAAATGGGACCACCTGCGAATCGTGCAATTGCGCGTACGCACGCCGCCACAGGAAGCGCACTCCTCCGGTCAGCTTTCCCGCCGTGCGGATCGGTATCCAGATGACCGATTTGACGCCCGCATTCACGAGTCCGTCCCGCTCTACCGCCGCTTCCGGCGGCAGCGCGCCCACGTCTCTAAACAACAGATAGTTCGACTCGCGGGACTGTTCCAGTAGCCACGGGTAATCGGACATGGAAAACGACGGAGAGGCCTCGGAGACGGGGTCTATCCCCGAGTCGTTCCAGGAGTGAGAGCGAACGAACTGTTCGGAGGCTTGCTTGCTGTGGATTAGGAGCGCATGGTCTGCACCCAATGAAGCCGCTGCCTGCCCAAGCGCCGCCACAATGCCGGAGTCGATATGCTCGTGGGAGAGCGAGAGGAGCGTGCGGGCAACCTGCGAGACGAGCGCCTCCGCCGCGATGCGCGTGCGCAGCATTTGTTCGGCTTGCTTGACTGTCGTCACATCGCGCACGAGAACAAGCACCCTGTCGCGCTCGCAATTCACAATTCGCCCGTGGTAGTAGCGGCGGCGTCCCGCGAAATGGAAGTCATAATCCATGGTCTCGGAACGTCCGGTGCGAAGCGTCCGTTGAAAGCACGGCTCGAATCGGCCGGCCAGGTCTTGAGGCAGGACTTCGCGCACGTGCTTGCCCGCGAAACGCTCCGCGGAAACCAGGATTCCCATCGGGCCGCTGGCATGGACGTCGAGGAAACGGCACGAGGCGTCCAGCACGAAGATCAAGTCGGGAACGGCGCTCAACATGGCGCGGTTTCTCGCTTCGCTTGCGCGCAGCGCCTCCTCCATGGCCCGGCGCTGCGTCACATCGCGCCCGATTCCCAGGATTAGGTCGCGCCCCTGGAGACGTATCGGGTGCGCGTGGAGTTCGATGATAAGCCGCTCGCCCGACTTGCGCCGAACGGTCACTTCTCGGGTGTATACTCCTGTTCCGCCTTTCGTGTTTCGAGCGACTTCATCCAGTAACGGACGCTGCTCCTCGTCGAAGATATCAAACTCGAAAATACTGTGGCCAACCATTTCCTCGCGCGAATATCCAAGTAGAGCCGCTGTCGCCTTGTTGCAGTCTACATACACGCCGTCGCGCGTGTTTAAGGTCGTCGCGTCCGGGGCAAACTCGAACGACACGCGGAAACGCTCTTCGCTTTCGCGCAGCGCCTCCTCCGCGAGCTTCCACTCGGTGATATCGTGATTCCCGAAGATGAATCCGCTGACGCTTCCGTCTCGCTCGACAATCACGTTGGACATGGTGCGCAGCCAGATGTAGCGGCCATCTGCGTGCCTGCATCGGAATTCTCCGATACCCGGCTTCTTGAATCGAATGTTGTGCTTCATCGCCTTCATGATGGTGTGCGCATCGTCGGGATGAATGAAGTCGAAGATCGTCTTGCCGACCAGTTCCGATTCGTCGAATCCAAGAATGGTTTTATGTGAAGGGCTTGCGAATCGAATGATTCCATCCACGGTCGTCTCGCTGACCATGTCGCGCATGTTGTCCATGATGGACTCCAGCCGTGCCCTGTCCGCGCTTAGCGACTCGTTTTCCGCCCGAAGCGCGGCAAGTTCACGCTCCATGTCCTCGAGCGCGGCAGGTGGTTTGGGAAAGGCGCGAGAGCGGCGCACCACGGCAACCCCCGCCACGAACCCCGCGATTAGGGCGGCAGCCCCCATGAAGACGACTTGACCGATATCCATGTATTGGTCACCCCAAACACGTGAATGCTGCGAGACGCATTACCACTTGCCCGTCCGTGAGCCAGCCGCTTGGACCCCAGTACGAAGCAGGTCCACAACTTGCCCTAACGGATTATACATGAGGCCTTTCGGTGATGCGCTACCTTCAGCAGTGCCCCTGGCGGCGGGAAATCCTGCGCGACTCGGCCAAGATAAAAGGCGACGACCGGCTCGGTTGGAGGTGGGTGCCGGTCGTCTAGGTGACGTGTGGGTGGTGTGTGTGTGAATTCTGGTTAATCCAACGGCGGTGAACTCACCGAAGGTGTGCTCCCGTCCGCAGTGAAGCGAATGACTCCCGTTTCATCAACGAAATACTGCCTGTAACCGGTCCGCCCCGCCGCCGTGGGAATAGCTGTGCACGTATAGGCCGGAACCGTGGTTGCCGTGCCGTTTGTGACCGTTACGGTGTAGTTGTAACCCAATTTGAGACCAGCGCCAAGAACAGAATCGACAAAACCCGGCGTGGCCCCCGCGCCGTCCGGATTGGACAACTGCAACAAGGAACCGTAGTCGCCGTCGCCATCGCCATTCGTATCCACGAACGCTGCTGTGCGAAAAGCAATCTCCCCCGTGGAAATCGTTCGGATGGCCCCGGAAGCGCTCGCTTCATTGGCGCTCATTCGCGACCGAAGCAAATTGGGGATAGCGATTGCCGCGATGATGGCGATGATCGCAACCACAATCATCAGCTCTATCAAGGTGAAGCCCTTAACCCGTTTCATCGCACTTCTCCTTCGTTGCCCAACGGAAGCTTCCGAGCCAAGCCGCCGGGCGTTTTCTGCGCCAGTACCCGTACTATAGGCACGATCTGTGCCAATCCGGAACCGAACACCCTATCTGCTTATAGAAAAACAACTTACTGGAATCCGGTCCGTTTCTTGCCTTTGCAAGCTTTCGCACATTGGCGACCATGGCAGCCCACGAGTGACAAAAAATGTCGCGCAGAGGTCGCAAGTACGCCTCATTCACGGTGAGCTTCGCCTGGCCAGTATTCGCCATGCCAAGCATTATCTACTCGCGGCCCGTTCGCCCTCCTTTTTTCTACTGCATTTACAGCTCTGGTGAATCACTCCTGCAACTGCTTTAGACAAGACGTGTACGCTGTCGCATTGTTGCGCTATTTGTGTGTTGCGATCGCGGAAAAACTTCCGTACTATATGTGAGAATGCAGTCCATACGGGAGGAGGCGCGGGTGACAGGATCATCGCAGACGAATGCGCGCGGAACAGTTGGCCTCCTGGCGGCTTTGGCCACTCAGCTCGGGTTAGCCGCCCTTTTCATGAATCTATACACAGCCAGTTTCGACCTGAACCGCATAATCATCCTTCATCATGTCTTGCTGCTTAGCCTTATATGGCTGCTATTCTTGGTTGGTGCGAGCATTCTGCTGCGCCGGGCCGGATCCGGGCGCAAGCGCGTGGCACGGACCGTATTGACGATTGCCATTTGGGGGCAACTCTCGTTCCAGACTCTGCTTTACTTGAGCGATTGGTTCGCGACTTCGCTGATGGGAAGCACGCTCACGCTTGACCTGATTTGCACATTCGTCATGCAGGCATCGGATTCTTGGAAGCTGCTGCCCTTCTCACTCTACAAGGTTAGCCTATTTCTATTGGCACACCAGTGCCTATGCATTCTGCTTGCGCGGGCCATGGCCTTGGCGGTGTACGACGGACTCGAAGCTCTGCACTATTCAGGAAGG
>JBHEKO010000095.1:0-10524 GCA_041859475.1 Candidatus Hydrogenedentales bacterium | reverse complement strand
GTGGGGCTTTTTTCCTTGGCGCCGCGCTGAATCAATACGTCGGATGTGCGCGCTCGCGTTGCCGCGGCAGCCGCACAACCCTAATGGTTACACGCCACTCAACGTGACGCCACCGGTGAAGGTTGCCGACTGCTGGCTGATGGGCACTTCACCCGGATACTTGATGAACGATACGTGGCCGTCCATGTACAGTACGTTCGACCCGCCGGGGATGTGGTTGAAGTAGCCCACGTCCGTGGACGCGTAATCGTACATCACGAAGATCTCGGACTGTGCCTTGGCGCTCGCCGCCGGATTGTTGATGTCGCTGACCAGGAAGCGCTCGATGCCTTCCCTGAGGCGATATACCGTGCTTCCACCACCGTTACCGAAACCGGCGCCAACATCAACGTCGCTGTCGGATGCGGCGTTTACGCCCGCAAGGTTAAGGGCTCCATAGGCGGCCGCGACCTTCGTCAAGAAGCCGGTCCATGTCCTGACCATCTGGGGAGGACCGACGACGGATCCAAGCGGGCTGAAATCATCGCCCGTTGCCGCGGAGAGGATGGCTCCAACGACGGCCAGATTCTCTGTCGTGGCGGTCTCTTTGAAATCGTACATATAGCCGTGGTACAGGTAGCTCTCGTCGATGGCTCGCATGCAGCGTCCGCCATGATTGCATCCGCCGTTAACAGCTTGATAGCCATTACCGCAATGGCCAATCAGGTTAGTTCCATCGTCGGCCATGAAGTTGTCCGAGGTCGCTTCCGAGTCGGACGGGCACATCATCACGTTCATGTCCGTGAGATATTCGGGGAAGATCTCGAGCACGGTCGGGCCAAAGTCCATCGCGAAGGTAACTCCGGGAAGCGCGATTGGAGGCGTGTAAACCTTCAATTGCATGGAGGGGAATTTCTCGCCCTTGGATTCGCCCGCGTACATCTTGTACACCAACCCCCACTGTTTCAGATTGTTCTGGCAGCTTGCGCGGCGTGCGGCTTCGCGGGCGCGGGCCAGAGCCGGCAGAAGAATTGCAGCGAGAATACCAATAATGGCAATGACCACGAGCAATTCGATAAGCGTAAATCCACGCTTTCTCATCGTGAGAATCTCCTAGACGTTTTTTGGTGAACTACATTAATGCTAAAAAAGAAATACATGTAAAGCATGGATAGCGGAGACGTGTTTTGCCTTCTACCCTCCTTTCGGCTTGGGCGTATATGCAATCGGGCTTCAGGGACATTCAAGGCCACGCACAGGACCACCAGCCAGCCCGAAATGACTGCGATTAAACCAGAGAGCAAAACTGAAAATGATGGTTGTCTTGCCAGATGACAACGTTGCCTACAGCAACCTTAGTATACCGCCACTCCGCGTTTTTGTAAACATTCTGTCTTTGAAAACCAGCCTGCACAGGATGCATTCGCCACTGCCTGCGACCGTCCGCCAGTCTACATCGCGGGACGGCCTTTGCCTCTGTCGGGCATCTACGCCAATTGGGATTCGGACATGCCAACTCTCATGTGTGCTCAAACTTTGGCAAATCAAAGGGCAAAACGCCCATCAATCCATCCGCACCTCCTTTCGGCAATCGCACCTACCGTACGGTAGGTAGAATTGACCTCAAAAAATAAGCGTGCTTCCTGCGCTAAGGAATCCGCACGCAGTCTATCGGGGTTGAGTGGACTCGTTTGGCAAACATCTGACTTCATTTTTTCCCAAGTACGACAACGCTGCCAACTACACATCTACTTTAGCGCAGATATTTCGATTTGTAAACTCTCATATTGCGATGTGTTCAATCGACTGATCGCGTTCCGTGTACCCCAAGTGAAAATCAATAGAATTCGGTAGTCTGCAAGATAGCTGTGGTCGCCTATGGGGAGGGAACGGCCTCGTTGGAGGATGGGAATAGGGGTACTGTGGGGTTTGCCGGGGTCTCCGTGAAGTCGATGTCTGCAATTCCTAGCGTTCGCATAGCAACGGCAAACTCCGGCGTCATTTCCTGCCCCCCATAAAGCGACAGGGAGGCGACCCTGCTTAGGTGCGCCTCCCTGCCGCGAAAGGGCGAATTGGTTAGAACAGATCAGGAATCTTGGTCATATCAATGGGCTCGGCGGCCAGCTTCTCTTCGACCTCCGGCGCGCGCTTCGGAATGAACTCGCCGGTAATCATGTCCTTGTAGCCTAGCCCCGGCCCAACCATCGGAAAGACTTTGGCTTGGGGATCGATCATGACTTCAAGAAATGCGGGGCCGTCGAAGGTGACGAATTCACGCAAGACCCGCGGAACATCCTTGATCTCCGTCAACCGCTGCGTGAACTCGAACCCGTCGGCCTGTGCCGCCTTCACGAAGTCTTTCTTGTGCAGCGACTTATCGGTTCCGGAGAAGCGGTCGCCAAAGTACATGTTCTGCCACTGCCGGACCATGCCGTCGCCGAGGTTGTTGAGCAAAAGCACCTTGACGGGGATGTCGTACGTTGTAAGGGTCTCGAGTTCACCCAAGTTCATGCGGAGGCTGCCATCGCCGTCGATGTCGATGACCGTATGCTTGGGGTTGGCGAGTTGTGCGCCAATGGCGGCAGGAAGTCCGAATCCCATCGTCCCCATGCTTCCGGATGTGACCCAGGTGCGCGGGCGTACGAAATCGAAGTACTGGGCGGCCCACATCTGGTGCTGGCCGACGCCCGTCGTGACGATGGCCTCGCCCTTGGTGATTTTGTTCAGCTCTTGGATGACGTACTGCGGCTGAATCAGCGGCGACTTGCGATTGTAGTCGTGGGCATGCTCGCGTTTGAGCTTGGCGACGTGCTTCTGCCATTTGGAGAAGTCGCACTTGAAGTTCTTGCCCAGTTCCGTCAGATCTTTCAAGGCCGCGCCGGCGTCGCCGGTATACGCCCAGGTGACCGCTTTAACCTTGCCGATTTCCGCCGCGTCAATATCGATGTGCGCGATGCCCTTCGCCTTTGGAGCGAATTCCGAAACCTTTCCCGCGACACGGTCGTCAAACCGCGCCCCGACCGTAATCAGGAAATCGCAATCGTCGACGGCGTAATTGGCATAGGCGGCCCCGTGCATGCCCAACATGTGCAGGCACAGGTCGCTGGTGGTATCCATGCCGCCGATTCCCATCAACGTGGTTACGACGGGGATGCCGAATCGCTTCGAGAAGGCCGTCAACGCGTCCGCGGCATTGCTGTTGATCACGCCGCCGCCGGCATAAATCAGCGGCCGGCTGCTTGCGCCAAGCTGCTTGAAGAAGGCCAGAGCGTTCTCCTTGGAGACGCGCGCCGCGTTGATTTCCTTGACGCGCTGCTGGTAGCCGCGAAGGTTCAACAGTCCTGAGTTTCGGTATGTCAGGTTCGAATTCTGGACGTCTTTCGGCAGATCGATAACGACCGGGCCGGGACGCCCGCTACGAGCGATATCGAAGGCCGTGCGTACGGTCTCTTCCAGTTCCTGCTCGTTCGAGACGAGAAAGACGTGCTTGGCGCACGCGGCCATGATGTTGAAGACAGGCGCCTCCTGGAACGCGTCGGACCCGATGGCCGCGCGCGGAACCTGTCCGCAGATGAGAACGACCGGAACCGAATCGGCCATACAGTCGCGGATAGGCGTGACGCAGTTCGTGGCCCCGGGTCCCGAGGTTACCAACGCGACGCCGACTTTGCCGCTGGCACGCGCGTAGCCCGCGGCCATGAAGCACGCTCCCTGCTCGTTGGCGGGGACGATAAGCCGGATCTGCTTCCCGGCGGACTGGCCCTGGTTATAGCGAAATACGGCGTCGTACGTAGGCAAAATCGCCCCGCCGCTGTACCCGAAAACAGTGTCCACTCCTTCGTCGGCCAACACTTGGAGCACGACTTCCGCGCCCGTCATCGGTGTTCCCTCGAGAGATTTCTTCTTTGCTGAGACGTCTTTTTTGCTGACTGCCGTACCCATATCATCCTCCTCGGCGTGGCCGGACTCGGAACTCACTCTGAGGGATCGCGTCCCTATGCACACCTACGACGGTGTGCCCGTGCAAAAGGCGGACTGTCGCCGCCGTGAGACAAAAAAAGGAGCGCCGGCGTTTCGCGCGGCGCTCCCAAGAAAAAGCCCTTGCGGGATTACTCCGCCTTGTCGGCGGACTCTTCGGCGGCCGGCGGAACTTTTTCGCCTTCCACCGGGGCCGCGCTGGCTTCGGCAAGCATCTCGTTGGCGGCATCGGTGAGACTCTGGCCACCCGCGAACATGGAACGCGGCACGGCATCGCCCACCACGTCGCCAATGCTCACCGCTTCCCTGGAGCCGCTCGAGCTGTACTCGGCTTGGGCCGCGGTGTCGATGTCCTGCTGGTGTTCGCGCAGGCTCAACCCGATCTTCCGGTCGTTCGAGTCGATGCTGATAACTTTCGCAATCACCTTGTCTCCGACCGACAACACTTCTTCGGGCTTGGACACGCGGTTCTTGGAAAGCTCGCTTACGTGAATGAGGCCCTCGATTCCGTTCTCGAGACGGGCAAAGGCGCCGAAACTGACTAGCTTGGCGATTTCCACTTCCACGGTGGAACCGATCGCGTGCCGGTCAACGACTTCCTGCCACGGATCCTTGTCGAGCTGCTTGAGCCCTACGCTGATCTTCTCGTTCTGCGGGTCGATGCTCAACACCTTGACCTGGATCTGCTGGTCGCGCTCAAGCACTTCGGAAGGATGCGCCACCTTCTTCGTCCAGGAAATGTCGCTCACGTGCAGCAGGGCGTCGATGCCCTCTTCAATTTCGATAAACGCGCCGTAATCGGTGAGGTTGCGGACCGTGCCCGTCACCACCGAATTCAGCGGGTATTTCTGTTCGATCTCGCGCCACGGATTCGGGCGCGTCTGCTTCAACCCAAGCGCGATCTTCTCCGCGTTCGGGTCGACGCTCAGGACCATGACGTCCACTTCCTCGTCGAGCGCCACGACCTCGTTCGGATGGCGGACGCGGCGCGTCCAACTCATCTCGCTCACGTGGACCATGCCCTCGATGCCATCTTCAAGCTGCACGAACGCGCCGTAATCGGTCATGCTGACCACGCGGCCGCGAACGACGCCACCGATGGGATAGCGGGAAACCGCCGTCTTCCACGGGTTGTCGCTCTTCTGTTTGAGGCCAAGGCTGATGCGCTCGGACTGCGGGTCGAAACTGAGGACCATGACCTCAATGCGCTGGCCCACGGACACGACCTGCGATGGGTGCTTCACGCGGCCCCATGACATGTCGGTGACGTGCAGAAGGCCGTCGATACCGCCGACATCGACGAATGCGCCGAAATCGGTGATATTCTTGACTTCGCCCGGGATAATCTTGCCGATTTCGATGGTCGCCAGCAGTTTGCTCTTCTCGCCGGCGCGCTGCTCTTCCAGGAGCTTGCGGCGGCTGACCACCACGTTGCGGCGGCGCTTGGTGAGCTTGATGATCTTGAGTTCCATCGTCTGGCCGATGTAGCGCTCCAGATCGCTGGTCGGACGCCACGTAAGCTGGCTGGCCGGCATGAACGCGTCGATGCCGATGTCCACCTTGAGGCCACCCTTTACGCGGCGGATGATACGTCCGTCAATGACGCCATCTTCCTCGTATATGCGCTGGATGTGCGTCCAGTTCTTGATTTTGTCGGCCTTCACCTTGGAGAGGACCGGCATGCCGTTATCGTCCTCGGGCTCCTCGATGAAGATGTCGAACTCATCGCCTATCTTGAGGTCTTGCACGCCGAAGAACTCTTCCTTCGGGATCGCGCCTTCGCTCTTGTAGCCGATGTCGACGAGAACGAAGTCGTCCATGATGTTGACCACGCGGCCACGCACCACTTCGCCCTCTTTAAAGTTCTGCATGGTCTCGTTGTAGAGTTCTTCCATGCTTTCCCCGGACAGCATCGCCTCGATCTCTTCGTCCAGGGTTCTTGTTGCGGCGGCAATCGTCGCCACAGGTTGGGAAGTTACGCTCGGCGTGACTTCCAGTCCGTCGTTATTTTCGCCCATAAGTGTTCTCTGGAACCTCCTTTGATAGATTATCCGCCTGGGCACAGGCAGACGGACAAAGGTAGCATAATTCGGGCCTACTGTCAAACAAAGGGAGCTGCCAAAAAACGAGGAAATGGGGTGAGGTCCGGGACATCGGAGGGCGGAGACCCAAAGGACCACAAAGACCTCACGACCCAAGACGACCCGGACGACCTACAGGCCCCGAGGGTGCGGCGGAGAAGCGAGACCCGGCAACCGAATTACTTAAGCCTGCGCCCAACGGCGTCGAACACCAGTGCGTCCGCGCCGCCGCTTCGTGTCACGACTATTGTTCCCGGCATGCCGGACTGTTCCGGCGTCCGTTGGACGTAGCCCGACATGATGTTGCCCAATCCCGCAACGCCCGGGTGGGACGCGATAGGCTCGCCGGATTCTTCGGATTCGAGTAGAACGCCGAGGCTGGCGGATTTTTTGAGGCCGTCGGGGTTCATGAAACGGACAAGCTGTATCTGGCCAAGATTCGACACCGCACGCGAGCCTGGCTGCATCACCGCCATCACCCCATTCGCGTCAACCGTGAGACTGACGTAATCCATCGGTACCGCGATGGATGGACTCAATGGGTACCCGTTGCGGTCGATGATGGCGCCGTCCTTGTCTGTGTGGAACTGGCCGTCTTGTGTATATCCCTGGGTACCGTCGGGTAGGTCGACGACGAAATATCCATTCCCGTCGATGAAGAGGTCGAGTGGATTTCCGGTGGATCGCAGTTCGCGCCCGTCCGACGAGAGCTTGGCGTCATTCGCTTCGCTGCTTGGCTGCAACTGAATCACCGTAGGGCTCGAAGACGACAAGGTCTTCATGACGAGGAATTGATTGAACCCCATCTGGCTGAGGGCAACGATAAGCACCGCTATCAATAGGTAATCGCGTTTCTGCTGCATGTTCCATATCCCCTTGGTATCGACCCTTCATCCCCAATTTTGCACGTATCCTAGCACCGGTGCAATTCTGTGGCTCCTCAGGCGATTTCGGGGAGTTGGTCCGGCTTCCTGTATGCCATTCAGGTCATTCCGCACAGGCCTTCTTGCGAGTGAACCCTGGTAGGCATCTTCTGCTTGGACATATGGAAACGCCGCCGGGATTGGTTTAGGATAAGGTGTTCGAATAAAACGCCCTGCACGGCGGGGAAGGGTGCGATTCAGGAGGATTCTGTTCATGTCGAAGAAGAAAGATGTTACACGGCGGGATTTCATGCGCGGGGCGGCCAAGGTTGCCGCGGGCGTGACGGTGGGGGCCGCCGCAGTGTCGAAGACGGCCCAGGCGGATGTGTACAAGCGCATCCTGCCGCAGACGATTATGGGGGCGAACGAGAAGATTCTAACCGGTCATATCGGTGTTGGAAGCATGGGCAAGCGCGATCTGCAGATCGCGTTGAAGAACGGCAGTTTTCAGCCCATCGTCGTTTGCGACTTGTTTCCGCCCAATTTGGATCAAGCCTCGGATTTGACCGCGAACTTCCCGGATAGGGGTTTTGCCGCGCCGGTAAAGACCGCCAAATTCGAAGAAGTCATTGCGAACAAGGACGTAGACGCGGTTGTCGTCGTAACACCCGACCACTGGCACACGGTGCCGACCTTGATGGCAATTGACGCGGGCAAGGACGTGTACTGCGAGAAGCCCCTCTGCGCGACCATCGAAGAGGCGAACGTTCTCAAGGCGAAGATCAAGGCCTCCAAGCAGGTCTACCAGTCCGGGACGATGCAGCGGAGCGGCAAGTACTTCCAGGAAGCCGTCGATATGATCCAAAAGGGATATATCGGCAAAGTGGGCCGGGTCGAGTGCTGGAACAACGACAAGTCGGATGTGAAGGGAATCGGGAAGCCCGCGGACCAGGCGCCTCCAGAGTGGTTGGACTGGGATCGGTTCATGGGGTGGACGCCGAAAGTGCCCTTCAACAAGAACCGGTTCATCTATAACTTCCGCTGGTTTACCGACTATTCGGGCGGAAAGATTACGGACTGGGGCACGCACCTGCTGGACATCGCCATTTGGGCCATGGGCCAAGACAAAGAACCGCTTACGGTAACGGGCGCGGGCGGGAATTTCGTGCTCGAGGATAACCGAACGACGCCCGACACCATTGATGTCCTCTGGGAATTCAAGGACTACACTCTGAGTTTCTCGAACCGGGCATGGAATCCGGATTGGGTAGAGAAGAGCCCGGGACACGGCATCTTCTTCCACGGTACGCTTGGCAGCATGCGGGTCGACCGTCTCGGGTACCAGGTATTCCCATTCTCATCGAATGGCGGCTGCGAAGCCGTGGCGAAGAATGACGCGGTCGAAGGGGATATGAACGACGGGCATTGGGCCAACTTCGCGGATTGCGTGCGTTCGCGCCAGGCTCCTATCTGCAATATCGATGTCGCTTACCGCACGGCGTTGATCTGCCTCACGGGCAAGTGCGCGTACCTCAGCGGTGCAAAGCTCAAGTGGGACCCGAAGACAGTGAAGTTCACGGGCGGCGATGCCGAAGGCGTCAAGATTGCCAACGAATGGGCGTACCGTCCGTATCAGAACGGCTGGTCGTTGAAGGCGCCGTATTTCGACGGATGGAAAGCCTAGTGGTTCGTTTCAAGCGTAATTGGGAGTCTCGAAGCGTTGTGGTTAGGTTAAGTGCCGGCTGGAAGCCAGCGGTACAACTCAGAAGATCGACCGGAACAAACCACTAGGTTTCAGATTTGAAATTTCAGATTTGAGATTTCCGCTAGCAGCTTCTGGATAGATTCGGTAATGAACTGGCGGCCTCGTTGCGTGGGGCCGCCAGTCTGTAAAATGGGATGCACGGCCATGGGGCAAGAGCCTGGACCTTCGGTCTACAGCCATCAGCCTACAGCCTACAAATGGACAAGGGGGTTGGGATGAGGAAACTTGTAGTTGTTTTGGCAATCGCGGCATTCGGCGTTGCGGCGTTGGGTTATGCCCAGGAAAAACCCAATTACGTCGAGCAGGGTCTTTTGACGGCAGACGAAGCGAAGGACGGCTTCGTGCCTCTGTTCAACGGCAAAAACCTCGACGGCTGGTGGATCCGCGGCACGAATAAGGAAGCCTACAAAGTCACCGAAGGAAAGTTGCTGGTAACCGGTGATGAAGGCGGCGACTGGATCTTCACGAACGAAGAGTACGACAACTTCATCCTGCGCTATGACTACCGCTGCGTAGACGGCGAAGGAAATTCCGGCGTCGGCATCCGTTCGCCGAAGGTGGGCAACCCTGCGTTCGACGGCTTCGAGATTCAGGTGCTTCGTCCCGGTTGGCCGACCCCCTACCAGCGCGCGTGCTCGCTCTATTCCATTCAGCCCGCGAAAGTGGAAGCCGACAAACCCTTCGGCGAGTGGAACAGCGTCGAAGTGATGGCGGACGGCCCGCGCATCCGCACGGTGTTGAACGGGCAGGAAGTCTACGATGTGAAAGTCACCGACTTCACGAAGGATACCGTAAAGGAAGAATGGCAGAAGCCCGCCGATAATCGTCCCGCGAAGGGATACATCGGCTTGCAGAACCATTCGGACGCGGTCGAATTCCGCAACTTGCGCATCAAGACGCTCCCGGCGAAGAAGTAATCCGGTTCTTCCACAACGGTTTGCTTGGACTCGAACCCTCAAACTCCACGAGGGTTCGAGGCTCCAAGCGTTGATTCGGCGTTAGGAAATCACAGATGAGAAACAGCGGACTCTCGCGGCGGAAGTTCATGGCGCTTTCGGCGGCCTTTGCGACGGGGTGCGTCACGGGTGCACCCAAGGCGGCTGCCGTGCTTGGCGCGAACGAGCGTGTGCGGATCGGCATTATCGGCTTGGGCAATCGCGGTATGCAGTTGATGCGCGAGACGATGGCGCAGAGCGCCGCTCTCAATGTACAGATAGCCGCCGTGTGCGACATTTTCGAGCCGCGCAAGCTGGAAGCGAAAAGCATCAGCGCGGGGGATCTCCACCACCGGTGGCAGGAACTCGTCGTGCGCCCGGACATTGATGCCGTCATGATTGCGACGCCCGACCATTGGCATGCGCCCATCGCGATTGCCGCCATGCAGGCGGGCAAGGACGTGTACTGCGAGAAGCCGATGTCGCGCGGGATCGAGGAAGCCAAGGCGTTTCGCGACGCGGCGGTTGCCACGAAGCGCATCGTACAGATTGGCGCGCAAATGGCGTCGGAGCCCCGGTGGCACGCCGCACGGGAGATCGTCGCGTCGGGCAAGCTTGGCGCTCTTATGTGGAGCCAGGAAAGCCATAGCAGCAAGTCGGCTCGGGCCGCGTGGAACGGGCCGATTCCGGATGCCACCCCAGAGAACCTCGATTGGGACGCCTTCACGGGAAGCTCGGAGCAACGCCCCTTCATCGGCGAACGCTATTTCGGATGGCGCAAATACTGGGACTACAGCGGCGGCGTCGCGACCGACCAGCACTACGACAAGCTGGCGGGCCTGATGGTGGCCTTGGGCGCGGAATTCCCCCTGCGCGTTTCGGCGGCAGGCGGCGTGTATGAACAAGACGGCCGCGAAGCGCCG
>JBHEKO010000042.1:0-9343 GCA_041859475.1 Candidatus Hydrogenedentales bacterium | reverse complement strand
GGGTGTACAATTGGATTGTGAAAACGTAAGGAGCCGAGCGAAAGCTATGAGTACCCTTAGCCTCGAACTACCTTCGGACATACGCCCGGACGAAGCGACGCTATTGCTTGCCACAAAGCTTTGGGAGACGGGCCGTCTGTCCCTGGGGCAAGCGGCGGACTTGGCCGGTTTCTCCAAACGCGCATTCATGGAGCTACTCGGCAAGAGCGGCGTTCCGGTCGTCAATTATCCTGCCGATGAGTTGGATAAGGAACTTGGCTTGTGACGGGCGTAGCCGTCACGAACACAACTTGCTTGATCGTTCTGGAGCGAATTGGACGACTTGATATCCTATCCAAATCATTCGCGGAGGTAGTATTGCCTTTGGAAGTGCAGGAAGAATTTGGCGGCGTTCTCGATTGGTGCATGAAACAGCGCGTCATGAATACTTCATTGTTTACAGCCTTGCTAGGGCAGTTGGGGCGAGGTGAGTCGGCCGCAATAGCGCTTGCCTCCGAGATTCCCGGGAGCAGAATAATTCTTGATGATCGCAAAGCGCGGCGCGTAGCCCAGCAGATCGGTCTGCCCGTCATGGGGACTGTCGGTGTATTGCTGCATGCCAAAAGCATCGGCGTGATAACTCGGATTACGCCACTTCTGGATCAATTCGATGCGGTCGGTTTTCGCGTAGGAAGCGAACTCCGAACACGAGCGATGCTGCTCGCGAAAGAGTCCAGCGAATAGGCGCCCGGTTCTCCAAATCGAATACTCGCCAAGACAGAGAGACCTCATTAATGCACAAATCTCGAATCCAGAGTCGAGGAATTCCGCGAGACACGTCTCCAGAGGAAACCTCCGCTTCAACTCATCGTAAAAGGAAGGGCCCTCAGCGCGTTCATGTTGCTGCCGACGCCCCCTTGCCCATGTCGCGCGAGGAGATGGACAGCCGTGGTTGGAGTGAATTGGATGTCCTGCTCATCACCGGCGATGCGTATGTCGATCACCCATCGTTTGGCGTTGCGCTGCTGGGCCGCTGGCTATCCGCGAAGGGATTTCGCGTGGGGGTCGTAGCGCAACCGCGCTGGACATCGACAGACGATATCACATGTATGGGGCGTCCACGGTTGTTTGCGGGGGTGACGGCAGGAACGGTCGACTCGATGCTGGCGCACTACACGGCGTTTCGCAAAAAGCGAAGCGACGATGCGTACACGCCGGGAGGCCGAGCGGGTGCACGTCCAAACCGCGCGACCATCGTGTACGCGAATCTCGCGCGGCAGTCCTTTCCCGGGTTGCCGGTGGTCCTTGGCGGTATCGAGGCCTCATTGCGGCGCGCGACCCACTACGACTTCTGGACGGACAAAGTGCGCCCGTCGATTCTGCTCGATAGCAAGGCGGACCTCGTGGTATACGGAATGGGCGAGCGGGCGATCCTTGAGATCGCCGAACGTCTTCAGGCGCATAGCGAGTCCGGCGACCCGAAGAAACGCGCCGCGGAGGTGTTGCGCGGAATACCAGGTTCGGTGTTCGCCGTCTCTTCCATCGATGCGCTCGGAGCCGTGCCCGATGCACCGGACTTCGAGTCAATGCTCGCCTTCCCATCGCACAGTGCAATTGCGTTGGACCCGGCAAAGCTGATGGAAGCGACCTTGGCGATGGAGCGTCAGGTTCACCAAGGCAAGCACTGGGCGGTACAAGAGAGTGGGGGCCGGCAAGTCGTTTTCACCGCGCCGGCCGAGCCGCTGAACACGGAAGAGTTGGATGCGCTGTATGCATTGCCGTACACGCGCAGCCCGCACCCATCCTACACGCAACCGATTCCCGCGGCGCGTATGATTCAGTTCAGCGTAACGTCGCACAGGGGATGCGCTGGCGGTTGTTCGTTCTGCTCGATCACGCTGCACCAAGGGCGTCAGATTGGATCGCGAAGCGCCGAATCGATTAAGAAAGAAGTGCATACGCTATCGCAACACCCGGACTGGGCCGGCAGCGTATCAGATGTGGGCGGGCCCACGGCCAATATGTGGGGTGCGCGATGCGCGGCGGATCATACAATTTGCAAGCGAGTGGATTGTCTGACGCCAACGGTGTGCAAGTATTTCGAGACACATGACGCTGAACTCGTGAAGCTGTTGCGCACGCTACGCGAGATGGACGGGGTGAAGCACGTGCGCGTGGCAAGTGGCGTGCGCTATGACTTGGCCGACGCCAACGGTGAATATCTGCGCGCGTTGGTGCGCGAATTCGTGGGTGGCCAACTGAAGGTCGCGCCCGAGCATCAGAGCGAGCACGTCTTGAAGCTGATGCGCAAACCGGCGTTCGCTGCGTTTGAGGGATTTCTCGACTCGTTTCAACGAGAATCGCGTGAAGCGCACAAAGAGCAATTTGTGATTCCCTACCTGATTAGCGCTTTTCCCGGCTGCACCGACGAGGACATGCGGTCTCTTTCGCTTTGGCTCAAAGAGCGCGGGTGGAAACCGCAACAAGTGCAGTGCTTCATCCCCACTCCGGGAACCGTGGCCACGGCGATGTACTACGCGGGCATCGACCCGAAAGGAAGCCGAATATCCGTTGCAAGGAGCGATAAGGACCGTATGCGACAACACTACATGTTGCTGCCTGGCGGCGAGCGCACCGCGGCGCGAGGCGACGACGAGTTTTGCTGATGGCTTCCGTCTGGGCGGGATCTGCGATCGAGGTTGCTTCTACCTCCCTTCTCGCAGCAAGATACGAGTGCATTCGAAGTCTCTGTCGCCTCTTGGATTCAATCTCGGGAAGGGGATCCATCATGAAGTTCTCGTCGCAGTTGTCTCTCGCTCTTTCGTTCTTCGCCGTCGTTCTCGCCGGTTGCGCGTCGATGCCGAGCGCACATCAAGACGCCGACGGTTTCGTCTCCATATTCGACGGCAAGTCCTTCAATGGTTGGAAGGCTCCCGATATGAGTTATTGGACCATCGAGGAAGGGGCGATTACCGCAACCATCAGCGAGCAACATCCGCTCACGATCAACCAATACCTCGTGTGGCAAGGCGGTGAACTGGCCGATTTTGAACTCAAAATGAAGTATCGCCTCACGGGATCCCCCGAAGTCAATGGCGGTTTTCAGTACCGCAGCCGTCTCATGCCCGACAACGACATTGCAGGCTATCAAGTGGACAATAACCTCACCACCGACTGGGTCGTGCGCCTGTATGACGAACACGGACGTGAGACGCTCGCGTGGCGCGGCGAATCCGCCCGATTCGACGCCAACGGCAATCGTACTGTCACCCCCATAGAGGGCGTACACGGCGCTCCCGCCACATTTAGACTCGAGGATTGGCATGAATATCACCTCATTGCGCGCGGCTCCCACATCGAGCTGTTCGTCAATGGCATCAAGGTCGCTGAAGTCTTCGACGACGACGCCAGCCAGCAAGACTTTCACGGTATCCTCGGCCTACAGCTTCACTCCGGCAAACCACAAAGGGCACAGTTCAAGGACATACGCCTGAAGAAGCTTGGCTGAACCTACGCCTCTCTTCCTCTTCGGCACGCTGCTGCTTTGAAGCCGCTGCCCATAACCTGATACTCTTCCCCCCTGCAAAGGGGATACCCGCAAGGAGGACTGCATGAAGCTGAACCAGCAAATTTTCCGTGAGTACGATATTCGTGGCATTGCCGGAAAAGACCTCGACGAAGAAACGTACACGCGTCTTGGTCAGGCTGCGTGCGCCTTCATGAAAGGCAAACTGAAGCACAAATGCCTTGTCGTCGGGCGTGACGGACGCCTTACCTCGAAGGCCTATGCCAACGCCTTGATCGATGGCATCACCTCGTGCGGCGTCAACGTGATTGACATCGGCGAAGTACCGACTCCGCTCGTGTATTTCGGTCTGTTCAAGCTGCCGGTCGACGGCGGCATGATGATCACCGCAAGTCACAACCCGAAGGAATACAACGGGCTAAAGGTCGCCGTCGGCGAGTCGACCATTCACGGCAAGGACATCCAGAAGCTGTACCACATTGCCCAGGCGGGCGTGTTCCCCAAAGCCAAAGGCCCCGTCACCATCACGCGGATGGACCTTGTGCCCAAGTACATGAAGCGTGTCCTCAAAGACGTCAAGGTCAAGCGTAAGCTCAAGGTCGTTCTTGACGGCGGCAACGGCACCGGCGGCCCGGTCGGCCTTCCCCTTTACGAACAATTGGGATGCGAGGTCATTCCTCTTTACTGCGACGTGGACGGGACCTTTCCCAATCATCATCCCGATCCGACGGTCCCGGAGAACATCGTCGAGTTGATCAAGGCCGTGAAGAAACACAAAGCCGATCTCGGCATCGGCTATGACGGCGACACGGACCGCATCGGCGCGGTCGATGAGCTCGGGAACGTCATCTACGGTGACCAACTCCTCATCCTGTTTGCGCGCGCGGTGTTGAAGGACAAGCCTGGCGCGACCGTCATCGGTGAAGTCAAGAGTTCCCGCACCCTCTACGCAGACATCGCCAAGCATGGCGGTAAGCCCATCATGTGGAAGACCGGCCACTCATTGATCAAAGCCGCTATGAAACTGCATCACGCGCAGATCGCCGGCGAGATGAGCGGCCACATGTTCTTCAAGCACCGCTGGTACGGTTTTGACGACGCAATCTACTCCGGGGCGCGGCTGCTCGAACTGCTCGGCGCGGGGAGGAAGACCCTCTCTGAGCATCTGGCCAACGTTCCCAAGATGTACTCCACGCCGGAGCTGCGCATCGAGACCAACGAAACGCGGAAGTTCGCGATCGTTAAGGAAGCTACCGAGTACTTCCAGAAGGAGTTGGGCCTCGACGTCAACACAATTGACGGTGCCCGCATTGAGTTCCCCGACGGATGGGGCCTGCTTCGCGCGTCGAACACGTCGCCCGTCCTTGTGATGCGATGCGAGGCGGCCACGGAAAAGCGCGTTGCGGAGATTCGCAAGCTCATCGAAGACAAGGTGAACGCAATCAACAGGTAGGCACACGCGCCACACGGTGATACCAACCGATTCCGCGGATCGCGGAGTCTGACTCTGCGCAGTAGCGCTGGCTTCTAGCTGGCTCTTTGATTCTTGGGTATGTTCCGTTTTATTTGGAATCAGCCGCGAGTCAGGTAGAGGGGGTGTTATGCTTACGATTGGAGTGCTCGTAGCCACATTTGTTCAGGCCGCGACAAGCGAATTGCCGTACAACGGAACATTTGAGACGCCCGTAGGCAAACCTGCGGGCTGGGAATCGCACGTGTGGGGCGGAGGCGGACGCTTCACCTACGAGCAAGCCGGTCGCAATGGAAGCTGGTGCGTTGCCATCGGTTCATCGGACGGCGGCGACCTCAGTTGGTCTGAACTCGTCCCTGTTCATGCCTATTCGCGCTATCGTTTGTCCGCGTGGATCAAGACGGACAACGTTATCCCTTCCTCCGGCAAGGGCGCCCTCATCAATCTTCACCAAGGCCCTGAAGGGCAGACCGTTCCGCTCTCAGGCACGAACGATTGGCAGCAAGTCTCGTTTGAATTTGATTCCGGCAAGCACGAATCAATTCAGGTCTGTTGTCTATTTGGTGGCTGGGGCAAGGCCACCGGAAAGGCATGGTATGACGACGTGAGCATCGAATACCTCGCACCAACTCCCATTACACCAGTCGCCGATATCGACGCGACAAAGACGGGTGCGCCCATTTCGAAGTACATCTACGGCCAGTTTATCGAGCATCTTGGCCGCTGTATCTACGGCGGAATCTGGGCGGAAATGCTGGAGGATCGCAAGTTCTTCTACCCGATCGGGGCGGCGGACTCTCCGTGGACAGCCCCGAGCGGCGGCGTAGAAATGATCAAGGAAGGAGCATTTGTCGGCGAGCACACGCCTCAGATCGCGGCAAGCCATTCTGTCGTTCAATCCGGCCTTGGCATCGTCAAGGGCAAGTCGTATGAAGGCCGGATTGTTCTCGCAGGCTCCGGAAAGGTCACTGTCGCGCTCATCTGGGGCGATACTTCCGCCGATCGCGAACTCGTCACAATCGATGGCGTCTCTTCCTCGTTTGCCGCGTTCCCGCTCCGCTTCAAGGCAGGCGCATCAACCGATGACGCGCGCATCGAAATCGCCACCGCGGAGACCGTGCGACTGGGCACGATTTCTCTCATGCCCAGCGACAATATCAACGGCATGCGACGCGACACCCTCGCGCTCCTCAAACAACTTGATTCCCCTATCTATCGCTGGCCTGGCGGCAACTTCGTCAGCGGCTACGATTGGCGGGACGGTATCGGCGACCGTGACAAGCGGCCCCCGCGCAAGAATCCCGCGTGGACAGGCGTGGAGCACAACGATTTCGGTATCCATGAGTTCATGGCATTCTGTGAAGAACTCGGGACCGCACCCTACATTGCCGTGAATAGCGGGCTGGGCGACGTACAACTCGCCAAAGATGAGGTCGAGTACGTAAACGGCGCCGAGAGCTCGCCCATGGGGCAGCTTCGCGCGAAAAATGGCCGTACCGCACCGTGGCACTGTGTCTACTGGAGCGTCGGCAACGAGATGTACGGGTCATGGCAGCTCGGCAACGTGCCGCTCGAGCAATACCAGCAACGTCACAACGACTTCGCGAAAGCGATGCGCACCGCGGATCCCGGAATCAAACTGGTCGGCGTCGGCGACAGCGGCAGCCCGTGGAGCGCGGGCATGCTCACGAATTGCGCGGATCATATGGACCTTCTGAGCGAACATTTCTACTGCAACGACAAACGCGGCGTCGTGGAGCACGTGGGCCAACTCGCGGAATTCGTTCGCAAGAAGGCCGAAGCCCACCGCAAGTATCTCAAGGAGATTCCCGCGGTACAGGGCAGGGTCATCCCCATTGCGTTGGACGAGTGGAACTACTGGTACGGCCCGCACATGTTCGGTGAGCTTGGCACACGCTACTTTCTGAAGGATGGGTTAGGCGTTGCGGAGGGCATTCACGAGTTCACACGCAACAGCGACCTCTTCTTCATGGCCAATTACGCGCAGACCGTCAACGTAATCGGCTGCATCAAGGCAGACAAGACTTCCGCTGCATTTGAGACAACCGGCCTGGCGCTCATGCTATATCGAAGACACTACGGAGAGATTCCCGTCACCGTAACCGGGAACCTCGAAGCCCTTGACGTGGCCGCGGCGTGGAATGCCGATCGCAGCGCCCTCACCATTGGAGTCGTCAATCCTCTTGATCGTGAAGTGACGCTGAAACTGAACGTCGCGGGCGTCACGCTAGCCCCGAAGGGCCGCGTCTGGCGAATCGCCGGCACAGACCCTATGGGCTATAACGACCCCAAGACACCGTCGAACATTGTCATCCAGGAGGAAAGGGTGAAGGCGGTAGACCAGGGGCTTACCTTACCGCAACTCAGCATCAACTTATTCGAAATCCCCGTGATCCGATAGTAGCCCCAAGGAAACAGCGGCAATCGCACTGTCCAGTGTGTCCATATCGTCCACTTGGTCTGCGAGCTTTTGGACTCTCCTCTTGCAAGGGGTATAATCAGACGCAATCCCTCGGGTGGAATGGAAACAGTGGAGATTCGCGATGAAACTGACAAGACGAGCATTTATTGGTGGAGCGGCAACCGCTGCGGTAATTGCGGGAACGCGCGGCACGAGTGCGGTATCTGGAGCCAATGAACGTGTGCGCGTGGCCTGCGTGGGCATCAATGGGCGAGGGGCCAGTCATATCGCGGCCTTCTGCGGCATGCCCAACTCGGAAGTTGTGGCACTGTGCGACGTCGACTCGAAGGTCCTCCAGGAAGGAGCCAGCTCCCTCGAAAAGAAGACGGGCAAGAAGCCTCTCGTAGCGGCGGACGTGCGTGAGCTCCTTGCCAGAGATGACATCGACGCTATCTCGATTGCGACCCCCAACCACCTGCATACGCTGATCGCGATCTGGGCCTGTCAGGCTGGCAAAGACGTGTACGTCGAAAAGCCCTTGTCCCATGACTTCTGGGAAGGCAAGCAACTCGTAGCCGCCGCAAAGAAGTTCAATCGCGTCGTGCAACACGCCACGCAGGCGCGCTCCAGCGCAACATGCCAACAGGCCATCAACCTCATCCACAACGGCGCCATCGGCGAGGTCCATACCGCGCGTGGATGCGTCTACAAGAATGGCAATCGAGATTCCATCGGATTCAAAGACAACTGTGATCCTCCGGCGTGGCTCGACTGGAATTTGTGGCAGGGCCCCGCGCAGGAACAGCCCTTCAATCCAAATTTCCACCCCTACTCATGGCACTGGTTCTGGCGCTACGGCAATGGAGAAATCGGCAATCAGGGCGTGCATCAAATGGACATCGCGGTGTGGGGCCTCAACAAAGGCCTGCCCGTGAAGGTGTACACGTCCGGTGGCCGCTACACCTACAAGGACCAAGGGGAAACCCCGAATACCAGCGCGACGGTATTTACCTACGCCGACGGTTCGATGATGACCTTCGAGGTGCGCAATCGCTTCACCAACGACGAGTCCGGCGTCCGCGTCGGCAATATCTTCTACGGCTCCGAGGGATACTACGTCCAGAACAAAGGGTTCTTCGACAAAAGCGATAAGTTGGTAAAGCCCGAAGAGGAGACGCCCAAGGGCGAGCGGGCCTTCGAGAACTTCATCGACGTAGTGATTAGCCGAAAAGTCGAGGATATTCACGGCTCGGCAGAACAAGGGCATCTGTCGGCCGCCCACTGCCACTTGGCCAACATATCGTATCGCTTGGGACGTTCCTTGAACTTCGACCCCGCCACGGAAAAGTTCGTCAACGACGACGAGGCCAACTCCATGTTGCGCGCCGTCAGCCGTCCCGGATTTGAAGTGCCGGAATTGGCCTAAGCCCCTGCCATACCTTTCGCCCATATCCGCCCGCCCTCTACGGAGGGCGGGTTTTCTAAACCCGCCAATTCGTGAGAGACGAACAGATTCAACGGACGGTCTGGAAAGTCCGCCCTCCGCTTTGCGTCATGCTTGCTCCGAGGCGCCTGTGCGCTTTCGCCTTCGCCGGTCTTTCTGTTTTCGGATGCGCGCGGTCTCGCGCGCCTGGGGACTCGCCGCGCCAAGGGTCTTCGACTCCATCAATTCGCACAACCGGCGGCGTGCATAAAACCGGTTCAACGACTGTGACCGGGCTTTCTGCATCTTTACTTCAAGCCCTGTCGCACGGTGTCGCAACACCACACACGTCGCAGTCTTGTTCACGTGCTGACCGCCCGCTCCGCCCGACCGGACAAAGGACTCCTCCAGCTCTGCCTCGCGAATACCGCAGGCCTCCATCCTTCGCTCAAGCTCGGCTTCCTTCTGTAAGGTGACTCCAAAACGCGGCATGGTTACCCCTGCCCCCGCACGGTCCACGTG